>JAJISG010000157.1 GCA_022848835.1 Thermoplasmatota archaeon
AAAGGCCGGTGGATATCATTGCAGGCGGGGAGACCTCGGTCACGGTCACGGGTGCGGGGATCGGAGGGCGTAACCAAGAACTCGTTCTGTCAGCAGCTCCTCTTCTGGAGGATAGAGATATAGTCCTGCTTTCATGCGGAACGGATGGACAGGATGGGCCGACGGAAGCGGCTGGAGCATTGGCGGATGGCGAAACATTGTCCAGGGCTTCCAGGCTGAACCTTGACCCCCTTGTCCATCTCTCCGAGAACGACTCTCATAGCTTCTTTCGGCGGCTTGGCGACACCGTAATCACGGGCCCGACTGGAACCAATGTGATGGACCTACAGATCATCTTGGTGGGTGCCTAGAATGTATGCATCCAGTCGTCTCATGTCACAGTTCAACGAGTCGTCAAATGATTCCCATATTCTCTGCTTATGGTGAGGCCATCTAGCGTGATGAGAGGGAGGGCGAGCACGAGAGAGTGAGGCGGCGGATGCTGGCAACCGGTGAGGAACCATCTAGATTCAGGTGGTACATGGAAATGTTGAAGGACGATATCACGCCATCGGTGGGCTTCGGGATTGGGGTGCAGAGGCAGGCGATGTTCGTCTGCGGCTTCGAAGCGGTCTGAGAAGCGAGGCCTTATCCCAATGTTACAGGCATCGAGTCCCATTGACCAATCTGCTAGAGGGTCGCTCCAGACTTCCCACATCTAATAATTGGGTCGTATGGGATAAATACGAAGGCATTCCTGGAAGATGAAGGTTCGTTGTTCCTCTCCCGTGGGGATGCGATGGAACTGACAATACTGAACAGTCTGCCATTCGCCTCTGCCGCTGTGTGGTTGGCCATAGGCATCTCCCAGGCTAGGGGAGGCTCTTATCGGGTCTCCACAGGGTTAGCGTTCATTGCCACTGCCTTCCTGTTAGCGACATATTCCCTCTGGGAAGGGCTCTCTCTTGTCTTTGGCCTTCCAGACTCTCTGGTAAGCCCCCTCCCGCCTTCCCACTTCTTCCTGGTGTTGGCATCCCTCACATTTCTCTACTTTGCGAAGTGGCTGGTTCGTGGAAGGCGGTGGGCAGATGGACTTGTAGCGCTGCCCGCCGTGCTGATGGCCACTCCCTATGTCATACCGTGGATACCCAATGCCTTGGAGTTCTGGTATGGCAGCGAGCCGCTGCCTATACTGGCCACCACGGCGCTCAAGCACTACCTGGTCTACAGCCTCCCTCTGATCCTGGCTGGAATTCAGCTCCTTCGCCGGGGAGCCCTACTTACCTTGGACTCCCCGGGAAGAGAGTCTTGGGCCATCCTCGCCGTCCTGGGTGCAGCATCGTTGATGCTAGCCTTCGCCATTCTGACCAACCCCGATTTCCCTCTACTGCAGGCCAACGTAACCCCGCTATACGCGTCAACACTCTTAGCCCCAGGAGTGATGCTCCTTGCTGCACTCCGTCGAGGGCGGGGGATCGGGGTCCTGAAGCTATTCAACCTACGGGAGAACCTTGGTGGGGAGACCCTTGCTGTCTATCTGACCTACAAAACCGGAGACCTTCTGGGCGCTGCTCTGCCAAAAGGTGAGAATATGGACGATGACGTCTTCGTGGGCACCTTCGACGCCTTTCAGAGCTTCTTCAACCATGCTTTGCCGTTCCTACGAGGACACACGCTCAGGATCGCCACCTTCGGCGATATTGCGGTGATAATCGAGAGGGGAGACCACTGTTACCTCACCGTGGTGACGACATCCAAGAGGCTCGGCCTGATTAGGGATCTCATGCGTGGAAGACTTCGACACTTCGAGGAGGAGAATGTGGAGGTCCTTAGAGATTGGAGCGGGGTCGTGAATGTCCTCCGTGGCACCGAGCAGATTCTTCAGGGCTTCGTAGCTGGGGAAGTGGTGGGGGGAGAGTAACTCCAGTAAGAGTCGAAAGGCCGGCCAAGTATGGACGCTATTTTTCGGCTCGCATCTTCCTCAGAATCTCCTCTGCCCTGTCCACCCTCACGACCTTCTCGGACCGCAGACGTTTCACCACTTCATCGACCTCTGCCAAGGTTGCCCCTGCCATGACGGCGATGTTCCTGGCGTGGAGGGACATATGTCCCCTCTGGATTCCCTCTGTGGCCAAGGCCCTGAGGGCAGCGAAGTTCTGGGCGAGGCCGACCGAGCTTATCACCTGAGCCAACTCCTGTGCTGTACTCACCCCTAGCAGCTTCACGTTGGCCCGAGCCGTGGGGTGAGTGGCAGTGGCTCCACCCACTAGTCCCACTGCGAGCGGGAGCTCTATGGTGCCCACTAGATCTCCCTCACTGTTCTTCTCCCACGTTGTGAGGGGCTTGTAATGGCCTCCCATGGCGGCATAGGAGTGAGCGCCCGCCTCGATGGCGCGCCAGTCGTTCCCCGTTGCGACCACCACCGCATCTATCCCGTTCATTATGCCCTTGTTGTGGGTGGCGCATCGAAACGGGTCGGCATCTGCGAAGGCGTAGGCCTCGAGGATGCCCTCCACAACCTCCTCACCACCTATCACATCTCTGTGGAAGGTGGCGTTCGCCCTGACGAGTCGCTTAACCGCAAGATTGGAGATTATCCTGAGACAGGCTCGGCCGCCGGAGGCCTCTTCGACAAGTGGTGCCGCCGCCTCGGCCATGGTATTTACGGCATTTGCTCCCATGGCGTCCCTGCAGTCGACCAGTAGGTGGACTACCACCATGGTTCCCCGCTGGGTCTCGATGACACGGACCTCCACATCCCTCGCCCCGCCACCGAACTTAACGAGGACGGGATCCTTCTCGTTGCAGACCTCCAGAATCGTGTCCCTGATCTCCAGGATTTTCATTCGAGCTGCCTTCAGATCAGGCACTTCCATCAGTTGAATCTGCCCGATCATCACCGGTTCAGTAGTGTGAGCTCGAAAGCCTCCGGCAGGTCGCGCCATCTTGGCGGCGTTGCTAGCGGCGGCTACTACCGAGGGTTCTTCGATGGCCATCGGCACTAGGTAGTCCACATCGTTGATGAGAAAGTTCACCGCGATTCCCAGGGGTAAGGGCATCCCGCCTATGACATTTTCAATCATCCTGTCAGCCAGAGCGGGTTCCAAAGCACCCGTGCTGCTCATTATCTGGGACTCCTCGTCGGAGAGGCTCCCGAACTCTTTCACCAAGGCCAACCGCTCGCCCGGGCTCTTCTTGTAGAAGCCAGATATCTCAGAGGTTCTCATGGAGCAACCAGAAGGGCAATTGTGAAGATGGTTAAAGGTTTTGTCGATAATCAATTCGCCTTTTGTCGATTCAAATTGAGCCTGCAGCACGCTGACCACCTGCGTTCGCATTAATGTCCATGGAGGGGAATGGGAAAGGGTGAGGAGGTCCGGGCCAGCCTTTTTGTAGACGCCCTCTGTTAGAGCCCGCGATGGAGAACGTTGTCCTGCTGGATGGCAAAGGCCGGAGGTGGCTCGTGCCAGTAGATCGTGGAATGGTGAAGGTCAAGGGCGTTGGGGCGGTAAAGACCGATGGACTGGACCATCTCATCGGTAGCAAGGTACAGTTGAACCGCCGCGATTACTTTGTTATGATGCCCTCTGTGCGTGACCTAGTGGAGACCATCAAGAGGCGGGCCCAGATTATCGGACCTAAGGATAGCCCCATAATCGTGTTTAACTGCAGCCTACAGGCTGGCGATCTTGTGGTGGAGGGGGGCGCCGGTTCAGGGGCAATGACCATCGTGCTGGCCCACGCTGTCTCTCCCAATGGAAGGGTGGTCAGCTACGAGGTCAGGCGGGACTTTCTCAAGATAGCGAGTGGGAACGTTGAGAGGGGTGGTCTAGGTGGGCTCGTTGAGTTCAAGGAGACGGACATATGCGCCGGCATCGAGGAAGATATGGTGAAGGCTGTCGTACTGGACATCCCAGATCCGTGGAGGGCCCTTCCTACGGCTTACGAGGCCCTGCAACCTGCTGGACACCTGGCCTCAATGTCCCCGACGGTGGAGCAGGTAAGGCAGACGGTCCTGACCCTCAGGGACCTTGGCTTCGTGGATATCTGGACAGTGGAGATTCTCGAGAGGCGGATGGAGGTCAATCGGGGAACGAGGCCCTCCTTCGACATGCTTGGACATACGGGATATATGACCTTCGCCAGGAAGGCTCTGAAAGTGTCGTAGTCGGGCGGGCGTCAGATGGGCGAAAGGCAGAAGTGTCCTTTGGGAATGGAATGGTCGCCAGAGAGGAAGCGCTCGGACCTGGGTGTCTAGTGAAACCTCGCTATGTGGAAGGGCTAGTATGATGACCCTCCTTGAAGAGGAGAATATCGCGGAGACCAGCAGGGGCATCCCCCAGGACTCATTCACCACCCTCGATTTCGTTAGGGTCTTCAGAGCTTTGTGTTCGGAGGACTGGAGGCGGTTGGTTGAACGATTCGGTGAGTTCGGGGAAAAGCGCAGATGCACTGTAGCCACATACCCATCCAACAGACTTGACAGTTACTCCCAGAAGCCGGATTCTCTTCTCATCCCTCCACCCGCTACAGCAAGGACAAGTTCAGGGACTATGGAAGAACTACGAAAGAGGAGAGGAGGATCTTCCTCAGTCCTTGATTTGCGGTTTTCAAGGAGAAATAACCGGGAAGTGGGAACTGAGGAAGGTAGATGGAGGAGCAATCTTCGAGGTTGTAAGTATCTGAGAGTCTTACGGAAGGTGTTGGAGTGAGGTCATGCTGAGAGACGATCAAGATGCCTTTGGACACGAGATATACGATTATTTCAAGAAGAAGGCGGGGGTCGAGATAATAGAGAGAGACGATGGATTTTTCGACGTTTCCGGCGGGCCTGAGGCCTATTTCGCAGAATATCAGGATTGGCCTTTCCATCAGAAGAAGGCAATGAAGTACGCGAGAGGAAGAGTCCTAGACGTAGGCTGTGGCGCTGGCAGAGCCTCGCTCTACCTTCAAGAGAGAAGGCTGGATGTCCTGGGAGTCGACAATTCTCCGCTGGCGATAGAAGTGTGTAAGCAGAGAGGGCTGAGAAATGGTAGGGTGATGGCCGCTACTGAACTGAGCTCCCAGCTAGGCACCTTCGATACTATCCTGATGCTAGGCAACAATTTTGGCCTGTTTGGGAGTTTCCAGAGGGCAAGATGGCTCCTGAGACGATTCAACAACATGACATCGCGGGATGGAAGGATAATTGCCGAAAGCAACGATGTCTACAGGACAGAAATGCCTGAGCATCTGGCATATCACGAACTCAATAGGAAAAAGGGCAGGATGCCAGGGCAGGTAAGAATCAGGGTGAGGTACAGAAAATATGTGACGCCCTGGTTCGATTATCTCATGGTTTCGAAGGAAGAAATGGAGGACATTCTCAAGGGTACTGATTGGAGGATCAGCGAATTCATCGATTCAGATGGTCCTCCG
>JAJISG010000158.1 GCA_022848835.1 Thermoplasmatota archaeon
TGGTCCTAGGCGGTTTCGCAGCTGTGGAGTATGGGACACCGGTCCTCGAGGAGTGGGAACACATTCTGCGGGAGGTCCTCATTCCCATCAACGTCTTCGGTCTTCTCGTCTTGGAGGCCATCGATTTCCGAGGGAGGGCCAGTACGGGGAATCCCAAAAAAGAGGGCCACTAAAGATGACCGCGGTGAGCCTTTCATTTTGCCAGGCTCTGCGAGTTCTGCTCCTAGTGGGAATCTCCTTCCTCCTCCTTTTCGGCAGTGCCACCGCCCGTTGTTTTGGCGTGCCCGAGGGCAATCCAGAAGAGGTCCTATGGTCGGTCGCTATCACGGCAAGATCCGATCTGGGGCATGAGGATGGTGGTACCTTTGGGGTGGCACCGAGCGCTTCCGTCCTCTACGAGGATGGACTCGACGAGTTGGAGCCACGGCCGACGGAGGGCCCGGGGCTGAGGCTGTTCTTCCACCTGGAGCAAGTGCTCAATTTCCCCCCGGGAAAATTGAACAAGAGTTTCATCACGGCCGACGACTACATGGACTGGGTCATGAGAGTGGAGTACCGTGGGACAACGCCAGTCCAGATAACCCTTACATGGGATGTCCAAGAGCTTCTTCAGGCCAGCGATCCCATTGAGCTCCGTCTCATAGATGGAGACACGACGGTGGATATGCTTTCCGTTAGCTCCTACGTTTACAGTTCCAATCCGGAAACGAAGACTTTCACCGTCGTAGCTGAGCCTAGGGAAGACACGGGAGGCAATCCCCTCTATGTCTTGGTGGTCGCCAGTTATGGCGGAATGGTGGCCTTGTTCCTCTTCTTGAGGAGGAGAAGGAGGAAGTCTTCGAAGGAGGCCCAGAATCCTTGAAGCGAGCTACCCTCCACCGGGACGCTTCATCGGTGCGGAAACTGATGTCGCGGGTTGTCCTCCTCCTGCTCATAACCAGTCTTCCCACAGCAGCAGCCAATCATGTGGACCGGTTCGAGGTCATCAGGGTCCTGAGGGAAAATGAGATACCAGCCGTGTACAGCCCTCAGTTTACTCGACAGGATTATCTGAGCCCTGAGGAGGATATCATCGGCGTTTATTTGGGCGGAGAAGCCAGGGCCTATCCCATCAAGATCATGAACTGGCACGAAGTGGTCAACGATGTGGTGGGGGGTGTACCTATTGCGATCACCTACTGTCCTCTCTGTGGCACCGGAATTGTCTTCAGCCGAGTCGTAGAAGACGAGGAGTTGACCTTCGGAGTCTCCGGCAGGCTCTACAAGAGCAACTTGGTGATGTTCGATAATGAGACCGAGAGCCTCTGGTCCCAGATCACGGGAGAGGCCATCTTAGGCCCCCTCCACGGCAAGAGGCTCCAGTGGGTATCCTCCCTTACCCTGTATTGGTCAGACTGGAGGGAGCAGCACCCCGACTCCATCATCCTCATGCCACCGCTACCGCAGTGCGCCGGGGGGAGAACCGGGGATGAGTGTAGGGATTACACGGTGGACCCCTACGAGGGATACAGGCTCTCCACAGTGGTATACAGCGTTTTTGGCGGAGAATACAGGGACACCATCCTTCACCCGAAAACGACAATCCTAGGCATCGAAATTGGCGGCGTGGCTATGGCCTATCCCCTTATCGTCTTGGAGGAGACCCAGGTCCTCCACGATGTTCTGAATCGGCAACAGATACTGGCTAGTTTTGTCAATGGTAGTGCCCAGGCCTTCGACCCGGGTGGCCGACGTTTCATGCCCTTTGAGGAGGGAGCCATGAAGGATGATGACGGCGCTGTTTGGAACAGGTTGACCGGGGAGTCCCTGTCAGGCCAGAAGCTCCGGCCGCTGAAGACCACCCGGGCCATGTGGTTTGCTTGGGCGCAGTTTCAACCTGGAAGCGGTGTCTACTCTCTAAGGCCACCATCGGTTCTTACATTTGCTCTAAGCACCACCCCATCCACGGTTGCCGAGGGCCAGATTCTCTTCCAGGATGTCCATCTCAACAACACTTCTAGCCTGACCCTGGAGGAGGTGACGATCAGGGTGAATCTCCCCCTAGCCTTGGAATACGTTACCGATGACGCTCCATCTAGTTCAGGATACTATCGGAGGTCAGAGGAGGGATCTGTTCTCAGCTATGTGTTTGAATCGATCTCCCCCGGAACTCACACCTTCAGGATCACCACGAGGTTGAAGGCGGAGGATCTCCAGGGAATCATATTCAAGAGCACCATATCCATAGAATACCGAGATACGGAAGGGCGAACCATCAGTGCCTCGAGGCAGGGGGAGACCTTCGAGGTCGTGGAGAGGGAGCCCAGGTCTCTCTCCCCCCTCCTTTCCCTCCTACCCTTGGGAGCAATTCCCGTCATCGGCTGGTGGTTTTTCAGGAGGAGAAGACTTGAGGCGCCAGAAAACGATTAAATGCCTGAACCGTTATCGCGACAGCGCGTCGCCGTGAAGAACGGGAAGCTACCCAGAAAGTATCTCGCGACCACGCATACCCATAGGTGAGGGGACCGGGCAATGCTACACGCACCGATGATGCAGTTCATAGTCAACGGCATTGTCGTTGGTGGAATATTCGTCATGGGAGCCATCGGCCTGAGTCTGATCTACGGCATACGAAACTTCGCCAATTTCGCCCATGGAGAGCTGATGGCTCTGGGGGCCTACGTGACCTATACGCTGCATAGCCAGTTTGAAGGTTTACACGTGAACATAGTTCTCGCAGCCACCATGGCCTTTTTCGTCGTCTCCTTCGTTGGCATCTTGTTGGAGTACACTGTTTTCCGCAGGCTGGAGGGTAGAGGCGTGGTTGCACCTCTCATCGCCTCTTTTGGCCTCTTCTTCGTCATACAGAATCTGGTGAGGATCTTCTGGGGCCCAATGGTTCACCAGTACATCTTGCCGCCGACCTTTCTCGGCCATCCGACTCGCCAGGGCATCCAGTTGGCCTTCGGGATATCTCTAACAATCATTCAGATTTTCACACTGATCATAGCTCTCATCTTGGTCACAATTCTTCATATCATCCTGAAGTATTCCAAGCTCGGGAAGGCTATGAGAGCCACGTCGGATAACTTTGAGCTGGCCAAGACTACAGGCATTGACACCCGGCTGGTCATCACGGCGACCTGGTTCATCGGTGGGGGATTTGCGGCTGTCGGGGGCGTGCTTCTGGGACTCAATACCCAGATCCGCCCGGAAATGGGATTCCTGATCTTGCTCTTCCTCTTTGCCGCAGTCATCGTGGGCGGCATAGGCTCCGCCTACGGAGCCCTTCTGGGAGGCATGGCCATCGGGATCACCAGTGAGGTCTCCAAGTATCTGCTCTTCCTCAACGGCGTAGACAGCGCCTTCTCCCCTGCTGTCGTCTTCGCCGTACTAGTCGCCATGCTCATCGTGCGACCCGAAGGCATACTCGGGGGAGAGCCTATTACCAAGGACATAAGGCGTCTGGGCATGAGGATTCGGAAGCTGGCCCGAAAGATAGCGGCTTTGGGGAGGTGATGTGCTGCCCGTTCTCGAATCCCTGCTCCCGGAATTCCTCTTCATTATGAGCTTCGCTGGCGTCTTCATGATCCTCGCTCTGGGACTGAACCTCCAGTGGGGATATACCGGTCTTTTCAACATCGGAGTCGCGGCCTTCTGGGCCGTCGGAGCCTACACATCGGCTATACTGACCGTGTCCTCCAGAGAGGCGGGAATCATAGCGGGCCATCTTGGCTTCAACCAGCCCTTCATAGTCGGCTTCCTAGGCGCCATCCTCGTAAGCGCCTTTCTGGGCTTCCTCATATCACTGCCTTCCGTCCGCCTCAGGGCCGACTACTTGGCAATTGCCACCCTTGGCATGGCAGAGATCATTCGCATCTTCCTCGTGCAGCTCAGGGACACTACGGGGGGCACCGAGGGCATCAGGAACATCCCCAAGCCCATCAGATTCGAGGAGGTTCTGCTGACCAACGCCGCATTCATCGGAGTGGTCATATTGGTCATTGTCGTCATCTACTTCCTCTTGGAGTATGGAACCCGGTCCCCCTGGGGGAGGGTACTCAAGGCGATACGGGAAGACGAGGAGGCGGCTCTCTCCCTCGGGAAGAACACCTTCCGTTACAAGGTGGTGGCCTTCACTCTGGGAGCCGGCATCATGGGTGCCGCAGGTAGCCTTTACGCCCATTTCCTGACCTTCGTAGAGCCCCTAACCTCCTTCCGCCCCTTCGAGACCTTCGTCATCTGGGCCATGGTCATAGCGGGTGGAAGTGGCAACAACAAAGGTGTCCTCCTGGGAGCCCTCATCATATGGGGGTACGAGTTCGTTACACTCCGCATGGAGACCGCCCTGGGGAAATTGCCCGTTATCGGGCCGTGGATCGCCGACAACATCCAGTTCTTGCGCCTCATGACCGTGGGTCTTTTGGTGGTATTCCTGGTCCTCTTTAGACCGCAAGGCATATTAGGCGAAGAGAGGGTTATTTCTAAGAGGAGGTAAGGATGCCATGCCGCTAGTCGTCAGAGACGTCAGGAAGCACTTTGGTGGAGTCAAGGCAGTGGACGGCTGCAGCATGGAGATAGAGGATCAGAGCATCACTGGCCTCATAGGGCCCAACGGTGCCGGCAAGAGCACCCTGTTTAGCGTCATCGCAGGTCTCCTGAGGCCGGACATCGGTGAGATACGATTCAACGGTCATCGGCTTGATGGCTTGCCAGCCCATAAGGTGGTGAAGCACGGGATTGTCAAGACCTTTCAGATACCCAGAGAGTTTGAGAATATTACAGTCTTGGAGAACCTGATGCTCGCATGCCAGGATCACCCGGGGGAATCCCTCTGGCGAGTCCTCCTACAGTCCAGGAAGGTCGCCGCGAAGGAGAGGGAGGTAGAAGAAAAGGCCATGGGAGTCCTCGAGATGCTGGAGATAGACCACCTCGCCGGTGAAATGGCCAAGAACCTCTCAGGAGGCCAGCTGAAGCTGCTGGAGCTGGGCAGGGCTGTGATGACGGACCCCGACCTCGTCCTCCTCGACGAGCCTGTCGCCGGCATCAACAGGGTCCTCACGGAGAAGCTCCTCAAGAGGCTGGATGAAATGCGTCAGGAGGGCAGGACCTTCTTCCTCATCGAGCACGACATGGACGTGGTGATGAACA
>JAJISG010000159.1 GCA_022848835.1 Thermoplasmatota archaeon
TTTCATGCTATCCAGCAGCTTTCTGATCTCATCTATCTCGTCCTCCAGCCATCTCTCCTCCTCGTATTCTCTCTCCAGGATCGCGGATAAGGAGGCGATGAACTCCTCGGATAACGTTTTAGAAACCAGGTCCTCAGCCAGGGCGTTGACCATCTCCCTCTTCTCAGGGTAATCAAGAAAATCCATTTCGAGCAATGCGCCACCGACGCCCTCAAGTTTAGATAAGACGGAGTTGTTCCCGGAATAGACATTATTATTGTTGAATTCCCTGGCGACCTTCTCTTCGTAGAGTCTCTCCACGACATTCTTGGTTTTTCTCTTCCCTATGATTCCCTCCCATCTTTTGAAGGTCTCCCGCATGATTTTTACTTCGGAATTAAAAGTTTAAATAACGTGTTACGCTCAGACTGCAACATTTTTTATATAGTTTGAGCCAAATACCCTTGGGAAAGGAGCATTGGAGGTGGATCTATGGGGCTTTGGAGCAAGGTCAATAGCGTTTTAACCGGAGCCAAGGAGAAATCCGTTGACGGCGCCAACGAGGTCGTCGGTTCCATCATCCCTGGCTATGATTACCGCATGAAGAGGGTCAGGCTCGACACCGATATAGCGGTGAGGGAGAAGCTCACGAGGGAGCTGGAGAAGTCCCTCAACACCCTAAAGGAAATCGGGAGCCTGGCATACAAGGACGAGAGGAGGGACATCTTGGATCACCTCAAGGACGTGACTAACACCATCGACCTCTTCAGGATGGAGATAGCCAACGCCGAATATGGCATGTCCACGTTCTTCAAAAACGATGAGGCGAGCTATCAGGACATAAGGAGGATGATCGAGTTCGACGCCAAGATGCTGGACGAGATCGAGGTAGTGAGCAAGGCATCGGACCTCCTCTACGACGGCGTGTTGGAGGGCAAGACGGCGGACTTCGTTTCCCAGATCGTGAAGGTGAAGCGGTCGGTGGATTCGGCGAGGAACCAGTTCAAGGACAGGAAGGACTTCCTCATAAGTATATAGATAGAAGCGGAGGAGTGAGATGACCGAGAAAAAACCGTTGTTCTTTAGGGACGAGGGAGCGCTCGGGGACGTCCTATCCCAGGCGCGAGGCTTGGTGGGGGAATCCGAGAAGCTGGTCGACAAGGTGCGCGACTTAGGGGAGTCGGCTGAGGAATACGCTGAGCTGGTGGAGGACGCCAAGTACAAGGTCGGGATACGGGAGCGCCTCGGGGAGGGCGTTGAGGGCTTCAAGAACAAGCTGAACGAGCTTGCCACTACCTGGAAGGATAAGAGGGAAGAGGAGCTAATGCAGAAGGAAGCCGAGCTCCAGGCGAAGCAGGATGAGATAGAGAACCAGAGGAAGACCCTTGAGGAAAACCTCGCCAGGATGGAGGAGGAGCAGAAGGGGACACTATCGAAGGAGATGGAGAGGATTAACCAGCACTCCGAGGAGGTAAAATCCGAGCTGGAGAAGCTGAACAGGACCAAGGAGGCCATCGACAATGTACTGTCGGAGAGCGAGGAGGAGATCCGGGATAAGACCCTCACACGGGAGGAGGTCGAGTTCCTCAAGGTGGACTACTTCAACCTGGTGAAATCGAGGCTGGACAAGGGCTTGAAGAGCCCCATCACCTCAACCCATCACTACGGCAACTGGGACATAGGCCAGAAGGGGGACATGCTGACGGCCGCCATAAAGGCTGGAGTCAGGAGGAAGCCGGCGATAAGGTTCGACGTGCGCTACATGATCCCTGAAGAAGAGGAGGGGTTCATCTACAAGAAGATGGGTGGCGAAGCCCTAGAAGCCATCACTGGGTATCTCGGGGAAGAGAAGGGTGAGGACTCCTTCCATGCCTTCGTCCTTGTCTCGCCGACTGGATGGACCAGCAACGTGATGCACAGGGCCGAGAACATCTTCGACTCGAATACCAGCGTCTATCTCGTGGACCTGATGGAGAGGAGCCTAGTCTGTAACGAGAAGGACAAGAAGACGAAGGAGATGGAGGAATGGTTCTCCCCCGTTTCCCTCGAGGAGGAGGTCAACTCTCTACGGGAGAAGCTCAAGGCCGAAGTGGAGGAGGAGAACGCGTCCCAGTTCAGGGCCGATAAAGTTTCTGCTAAGTACAGCGTGCCGAGGAAGGTGGTAATAGCCGCCTTCAAGGCCATGGCAGCCGACAAGGTGGGTGAAGTCATAGGTAAGAGAGAGGGTGCCAAAGATTTGATATTCCTAGTAGGAGGTGCATGAGGATGGTTTTGGGATTTGGAAAGAGGAAATGTGCTGAGTGCGGATCTGAGATACCTGCTAATGCGAAGTTCTGCCCGAACTGCAGGGCAATGGTAAAGGAGGTAAACTGCGCTCAATGCGGAGCCGCTGTCAAACCCGGCTTCAAGTTCTGTGGCGACTGCGGTGCCCCAGTGAGCGGGGCCTACGAGAAGGAAACGGGCATCACCAAGTGGGAGCGCTCGCCCGGGGAGTTCGCGGTGAGGCATGAGGTGGGGGATATAAAGGGTTTCTTTAGGAAGGGTATAGTGGTAGAGCAGGGCACCAAGGCCATGTTCATCCAGGATGGAAGACTCTCAGGCGTACTGCCAGCGGGCAAATACGATGCCGGTGGCGTGCTTCAGAGGCTCAAGGACCTAAACGTCTCCGGGAGCTCGAGTGTGACCCTGGTGGACGAAAGCGACGTTCACCTCGACCTCTTTGTACCCGACTTGATGACCAAGGAGAACGTGAGGGTGGGAGCTAAGGCGAGGGTGACATTGCAACTCTCTGGGCCCGAGATCTTCAACGTGAACTTCATGAAGAGCAGGCAGGCGGTGAGCACCCACGACCTAGTGGAAGCCCTCGTGGGCGAGGCCAAGAACGAGCTTCAGAGCAAGGTCAGGGAGCATTCGCCCGACGAGCTCGAAGGCAATGCGGAGCTCAAGAAGGAGCTGCAGCAGGACTTCGAGTACGGCATGCGGACCAGCCTGGAGAGGATGGGTGTCAAGCTCGTTCAAGTGCCCTACGTAGACTACGTCTTCGGCGAGAAGATAGAGTTCCTCAGGGACGAGATGGAGAAGAGGTACGTCGAGGAAAAGATGGCGGATATGGAGAAGGCTAGGGTTAGGGAAGGCCTGGAGATCGAGGGAGTGGAAAGGGGGTTCGAGAGGGACGAGGACTGGAAGGACTTCGTGCAGGCAACTGAGATGAAGAAGGAATGGGACAACGTACTCCTGGATAAGAAAGGAGAAGAGCTGGACATGTACTCCAAGGCCAGCTACGAAGCCATCATGGCGAGCACAGACGACGAGGACCTGCGGGCACACATGGCCGAGCTTAAGAAACAGGAGACCCTCAAGGATTTGAGCGACGAGAAGATCCTCGCTCTTGCTGCAAGGGAATCCCCGGAGGCGGCTAAGGCGATAGCAGAGAAATACAAGGCGATAGCCTCGGAGGAGAGGATCAATGAGCAGAAGGAGTTCATGGATCGAATGGAGAGGATGTCGGATCGAGCCATAAAGGAGATCGGCAGAACATCTGAGGCGAGGGAGCTGTCGAAGCATCCTACGACGATAGTGACGAGCGGGCCCACAGTCGCCGGCGGAAAGGTCAAGGAGAGAGATGAGGAGACGGTTCGTTGCAAGGCGTGTAATGCGGAGAGTCCAGTGGGATCGAAGTACTGCATAGATTGCGGTGGAGAGTTATGAGACGTTGGCACGGTGCTTGAGGCCTAGAGGATGAAGAATAAAAACTCTGCTCGCCCTCGTCAGAATGGTTTTCACTACAAGCGTAGTAAGTGAGTTGAGGAAAGCCCTTATCCTCCATGGTGCTCTCAAAATGCAATAAGTACAAAGAAGGGGAGCTCAAATGCCATCACGGCGGATACAGGGTAGGAGTAATAAATGAAATCTAAAAGACCACTAGTGCCGATCCTGTTTCTAAGCCTCATAGTATTCCTTGTGTCCACGGGACATGGTATTGAGGTAGCCAAAGAGCCCGCGCTGACCCCAGCTCCACCTGTAACTCGACCGCCTACTACTGCTCCACCTACAACGACTCCGCCTCCTGAGTTAATTTCCCAACTTTCTCATGCAGAGGTCATTGACACATATCAGCTCACCTTCGAGGAGACAGACGAATATCAGCCTCACTGGAGCCCCGATGGCGACAGGATAGTGTATCAATCCACCCAGTCTGGAAACCCCGATATCTGGATCATGGAGGAATGGGCTGGCGGCGCCCAGACCCAGCTTACGCAAGACGAAACGTGGCAGTACGACCCCGAGTGGAGCCCTGACGGGGCCAAGATAGTCTACGTCTCCGAAGAGACCGGAAACCCCGATATCTGGGTCATGAAAGTCGATGGAAGCGGGAAGAAACGCC
>JAJISG010000016.1 GCA_022848835.1 Thermoplasmatota archaeon
CGAGAACCTCCGTTGACAGGACGGTGCCACCAGCCTTGGCTACGGCGCGGGATATCTCGCCCCTCACATCCTCTTGAGTGTCTACGGTCACGTCGAGTCGTGAGTCTGCCACGGACACATCTTTGGCGAAGGAAAGGGCGCGCACTGCTTTCGTCACTTTGTCCGTTGGGCTCTCCACTTCTACTCGAATTGTGAGCGGCTCCTGAAGCTGAGATGCTATCTCCTCTAGTGTTCCGGTCACCAAGGATCTGCCATGGTTTATGATGGTGATGCGGCTGCACACCTGTTGTGCCTCGTGGAGGAGGTGGGAGGACATGAAGACGGTGACATCGTTCTGTGCAATGGTTCGTATCATCTCCCGGACCTCTACCATGCCCCCGGGGTCCAGACCGAGGCTGGGCTCGTCCAAGATGAGTAGCTGTGGATCACCGAGAAGGGCTTGGGCTATGCCGAAGCGTTGCTGCATCCCCTTGCTGTACCCGCCGATCTTGTCTTTCCCTCGTGTCTCCAGCCCAACCTTTTCCAGCAATTCGGGAATCTGCTCCTTCCTCCTCTGCTGGGACAAGCCGTACATCCGCCCGTATATGTCCAGTAGCTCCTCGCCCGTGAGGTGGGAAGGGAACCGGGGGAGCTCTGGCATGTATCCAACCCTGGAGCGCACGGTTGGATCCCCCTTCTGGGCATCGCGTCCCAGGATGGCTACGGACCCTCCGTCGGGCCTTAACAAGTCCATAAGGATCTTGATGGTGGTCGTCTTGCCGGCGCCGTTGGGCCCCAAGAATCCATGTACCGTATTCGACTCTACGCTGAGGCTGAGGTTGTCCAGGGCCGTTATAGAGCCGTAGCTCTTGGACAGGTCTCTGATCTCGATGGCGTTCATCGGCTCTGACTCTCCATGAGGTCACGACCCGCTGAAATGCTTTTCTGCTTCGTTGGAGAAACGGGCTCAGCGACGCTCTCTTGAGCTAGCCCTTTTCGCCGAGCTGCTCCTCTATTAGCTGCTTCTCGATGTGCTGCAACAGGCCAATGCGCCTCTCCCATCTCTCGAAGAAGCGATACTGTCGGAATAGAGCGTAAGCGGAGTACACCACGGCGATGAAGGCTCCGACGAGGAAGATGAGGTCGAGCCACGGAATGACGTTGAGAGGAAGGCGGGGGTGAACAGCGGCTGCTCTCAGGCGCTGCAACAGCTCGACAATCCAGCGTAATATGAAGAAGAGCACTAACACGGAGGCCAGGAAGCCGATGAGGGAGCCCGTTCGGAACCTGCTCCACTCCCTGTCCAGCTCGGACAGGAAGTCGTGGATGGTTCTAACCGGGTAGGGTCTTTCCTCGCTCATGACTTCCTCCAACCCCTATCCAACGCTTTCCATTAAAAGAGGGATTCATTTCCGGTGTATCTCAATCCGTTCTACATTATGGAGGGCAGGGCGTCCCGGAGGCTCATGTATACCTTCATTCCGTTGCTGGTGAGGGAGTAGCTGCCTCCTTTCTTCTCCACAAGCTCCCTTTCTACGAGGTAGTCGAGGTGCTTCAGGAAGTCGTCGTAGGAGAGGGTGGTGGCCTTTCTCCAGAGGTGGGTTCGGAGCTGGGGTCGCCTGTTGTAGAAGAGGAACTCCAGGATCTCGA
>JAJISG010000160.1 GCA_022848835.1 Thermoplasmatota archaeon
ATGTCTCAAGGGCCAGAATCTTCTACAAGGATCGGGAGGCCGAGAGGGGCTTCGTAGTCATAAGAGGCGAGGATCTGGAGGACCTGGGCCCTTCGAGCTTCACCTTCCGGGGCAGCACCATACCCTACTACAAGGTCTTTAGGGTGACCTACGGATCGGAGGTTGTGTTTGAGCGGGAGGAGAGTTCCAGTCCTTAGCTCGAAGCGGTTCTGCCCCCGGATGTCCTGGGTCCTAGGAGGCGAGGGCACTAGAAGAGCTCGTAGGTAATCCTCTCCACATCCTTACCCTTGCTCCTCCTCCTGAGGATTCTCATCCTGCCTATTTCCGACACGTTTCTGACATGGGTGCCAGCGCACGGACAGAGATCGATCTCACCTATCTGAATCACTCTCAACCGCCTGATTCCCTTGGGTATGAGCTCCATAATCGCCCTCTCCTCCTCTATGCTCTCCTCCAACGCCTCTCTCTCCTCCTCGTAGATGGTGACTGGAACGTTGGTCTCCACGACCTCATTGAACTCTTCCTCGATTCTCCTGAGGTCCTCGTGAGTGAAACTAACAGGAGCGAAGTCGACGTGACTGTAATCGATGTAGAGCTGGTTGCCCACCGTCCTGGCGCCAAACATCCGGAAGACTACTCCCGACAGCAGGTGCTGGGCCGTATGCATCCTCATGTGAGCGTGCCGCCTATCCCAGTCCAACTTACCCGTGACTTCATGGCTAACGGGCACCTCGTCCACAATGTGGTGGATTGACCCCCCCTCCTTGAGGACCCGGGAGACACGAGCAGAACCGCCCTCCCACTCTAGACGGCCTGTGTCGAAGGGTTGGCCACCTCCCTTGGCGTAGAAGGCCGTTCTGTCCAAGATTACGTAATTTTTCCCTCGTTCCACCACACGGGCTGTGAAGTCCTTGACGTAGTTTAGTTCCACCATAGGCGAGTCTTTATAGGTGGGATCTTGGCCCAGGTAGATGACCGCAGTCTTCATCTCTGGAATGGATTGCCTACCGACTAATAAGCCCTCACCCCACCACGGGTCGCCTCTCAGCTCTCACCGATCTTCTCTCAGGAGTTGACGTGCGATTACCACTCTCTGTATCTCGCTAGTCCCTTCGTAGATCTCCGTTATCTTGGCGTCTCTGTAGAGTCGCTCCACGGGAAAGTCCCGAAGGTAGCCATATCCGCCGTAGATCTGGACCGCCTCTCTCGATGCCCTGACCGCCAGGTCAGAGGCGAATAGCTTGGCGATGGCCGCCTCCTTGGTGTACCTCCTCCCGCTATCCCTCACGTAGGCCGCGCTGTAGATGAGAAGTCGGGCGGCGTCGACCTCTGTTGCCATGTCGGCTAGCTTCCATTGGATGGCCTGAAATTGGCCGATGGTCTGGCCGAACTGCTCCCTCTCCTGGGCATACTGGAGGGAGGCCTCGTAAGCAGCGCGGGCGATGCCAAGGGCCTGGGAAGCGATCCCGATGCGACCGCCGTCCAGGGTCGAGAGGGCGACCTTGAAGCCCTCATCAACCTTCCCGAGGAGGTTCTCCTTGGGAATCCGACACTCCTCGAAGGCGAGGGCAGTGGTGTCCGTGGCCCTTATGCCCATCTTCTTCTCCTTGCGTATCTTGTGAAGCCCGGGAGTGTCCGTGGGGATGATGAAGGCGGTGATGCCCTTGCTCCTGGGTGCCTTGGGGTCCGTCTTGGCGTAGCTGATGATGATCTGGGAGTGCCATGCATTGGTCACGAAGATCTTCTGGCCGTTCAGGACCCACTCGTCGCCACCGAGTCTAGCAGTACTCCTCATGGCCCCTGCATCGCTTCCAGACCAGGGCTCCGTAAGGGCATAGGCTCCGAGCCACCCGTCCTGGGCGAGCTTCGGGAGGAGCTCCTCCTTCTGCTCCTCCGTCCCATACCTCAGTATGGGATCACACACCAGAGAGTTGTTGACGGACATGATGGTGCCCAGTGAGGCATCCGCCCGGTTGATCTCCTCCATGGCGATGCAGTAACCGATGGTGTCCATTCCTCCCCCGCCGTAGGCCTCAGGCACCATCATACCCATGAGGCCGAGTCCGTACATCATCTCCACCAGATCCTTGGGAAACTCCTCTGCCTCGTCGTACTCGTGGGCCTTGGGGGCCACTTTCCCGTCGGCGAACTCCGCCACCATCTGCCGGAGGAGTCTATGTTCCTTGGCGAGTCCGAACTCCAGGGGTAAGCCTCCAAGAACGAAGGGCACTTTTCGCGTATAAAGGCTTGCGGAGCTACCCGAGGAGAAATCCAAGTCCGAACTGGCTTGCCAATACGAAGACGAAGGCTCGGACCATGCCGGCGAGGAAGTTGACCAGAAGGAAGATCCTGCCTGATATCAGCTGGCCCTGCTTGTTGAAAAGGGAGTAGATGTAGATTGGCACAGTATCTGGGAAGAATGGAATGGCAAGGAGGATGAAGAGGCCCATCCACCGAGTGGCCCTGACGAAGCGGGTCACGTAACCGACAAACTTTCCCACCGAGCGGTGCCTTGCGCTCCAGTACCTGATGGGGGCCTCCACCCTGAGTCCCAGGACGAAGATGGCCCCCGCCCCGACTGCCTTCCCGGCGCCCAGTACCAAGGCCGCAGTCCCCAGGAGGGAGAGATTATCGATGATGGGTAAGAGGGCGACCTCCACGGGAATGGGCAGGATGATGGCCGTCAGGATGCTGAAGACGAAGAGGACTGTCAGAAATATCGTTGGATTGTCGTAGTAGACCTCAACAACACCGGACAGAAACCCCACGAGTCCCTCAAGAGCGATAAACACGCCTCCGACACCTAATGAGCAGACGACATAAAAGGATGGGTGCCCAAGTTCTCGATTCGGATAATGAAGAGCTTGTTCGCCTTCATTGCTCACTGCCACGAAGCCTTATATGAAGCCCTTTCGATTGGTGTAACGATGCCTACCTTTGAGTACGCCAGTGAGAGCGAGATCACCAGGGCAATACTCCGTGGCTTCGCCAGGGACCTGGATTCCTACGCGGAGTCGGATGTCATCGTCGTGGGAGGTGGGCCGAGTGGTCTCATGACGGGTAAGGAGCTGGCGGAGAAGGGAGTCAAGGTTCTCATCATCGAGAGGAACAACTACCTGGGGGGCGGCTTCTGGCTGGGCGGCTTCCTCATGAACACCATCACGGTTCGGGCCCCTGGACAGGTGGTCCTGGATGAGCTCGGCATTCCCTATGAGGAGTTCGCAAAGAACCTCTACGTGACCAGCGGTCCTCATGCCTGTTCCAAGCTAATCGCCGCCGCATGTGACGCGGGGGTGAAGATCCAGAACATGACCTCCCTGGAGGATGTGGTCGTCAGGGATCAGAACCGCGTGGGGGGCGTGGTGGTGAACTGGACGCCAGTGGAGGCCCTTCCGCGGGAGATCACCTGCGTTGACCCCATCGCCCTGGAGGCGCATCTGGTCGTGGACGCCACCGGGCATGATGCTGAAGTCGTGTCGGCCCTGGAGAAGAGGGGGGTCCTGAAGATCCCCGGCGAGGGCGCCATGTGGGTGGAGAAGTCGGAGGACCTGGTCGTGGAACACACTGGCCTGGTCCATCCGGGCCTCATAGTAGCTGGCATGGCGGTATCCAGCACCTACGGCCTTCCACGGATGGGTCCCACCTTCGGTGCGATGCTCCTCTCCGGGAAGAAGGCCGCAGAAGTGGCCTATGACATCCTCAAGAAGTGAGACCCTGGCCCCTCCGAGCAGGATATTCCTATATGAGGATCCCTCCTCCCCGACAGTCGACCTGGGCGAGCTGCGATCCCACCTCAAGGAAGGCACGGGGCTGAACGTCGAGACCCGGCCTGAGTTTTTCTCCTACTACCGGGATGAGGACCTGGAGACCAGGGCCTCCAAGCTCGCGAGACTCAAGGTGAGGAACCTCCATCGAGAGCAGCAGGATTTCGAGCCTCTCTTGGGCGAGGTGAACTTCGAGTTGAGGCTGCTCAGCGACCCCAGCAGGAGGCTGCCCGGCATCCTGTACGATGGTTTCCGCTTCCAGGAACTGCTGCGGTCCCTCATTCCCCCGGAGGAGAGGAGTCTGAGAACGTTGCACCTCCCCCTCACCAGCCGCCTGCTGGCCACCTTCGATCCCAACGATCGAGTGTACCACGCCCGGGTAATAGTTTGCGGATACCCTTGCGTGATATCTACCAGCGGCATCGTGGAGGGTCCGGCCAAGCCGAAGGAGTTCTACAGGGCCCGGCGAGGCTACAGCATCCTGGGAATGTCACCGCCCACGGAGGCCCTCAAGGAGGAGATAAGGGGCAGGTTCATCGACTACGACGACGACCGGATGACGGAGGTTCTGAAGGGCTACGTCCTCCAGGCCCTCTTCTACCACATGATGGGAGACCCCTTCTGTGAGGACAGGGACTGTCGACTCTTCAACGCCCACTGGCAGGAGGAGATGATCAGGGCTCAGCTCACCTCCGGGCGGCTTTGTCCCGAACATAGGGAGTTCCTATCTCGAATCGCCTGAGGGCGCAAAGCTTTCAATGTCCTGTCCAATAACCCAAGCGTGAAGATGCCTCGTTTCGAGATGGAGAGGTGGCAGTCCACCTACGAGCGGGGCGTGAAGTTCAACCTCTCGGAGAGTGGCATAGAGCCCATCACCCTCAGGGAGCTGCTCGATGAGGAAGAGGTGAGGACTATCCTGAAGGTACCCCTTGGCTATGCGGAAACCAGGGGTTCGGAGCATCTCAGGAGCGCGATCGCCTCTCTGTATGAGGATTGTGGACCCGAGAACATCTTGGCCACTACAGGAACATCGGAGGCTAACTTCCTGGCCGCCCTGGGGACCATGGGGAGGGGCTCCCGAGTGGTCACCATCCTCCCCAACTACATGCAGGTATGGGGGATCGCTAGATTCCTCGGATGCGACGTGGAGGAGCTCCGGCTCAGGGAGGAGGCAGGGTGGCAGCCTGCTGAGGAGGATGTCAAGGGGAGTGTGCGTCCAGGGACGCGGGCCATCGCGCTGAGCAACCCCAATAACCCTACGGGCGCCCGTTTGACGGAGGAGAGTAGGAGGGCAATCAACGACGCGGCCTCTGAGGCGAATGCCTGGATAATATCCGATGAGGTTTACAGGGGGGCTGAGCGGAAGGGGGATCTGAGCCCAACCCTCTGGGGGGAGTATGAAAATGTTCTCGTGACGTCCGGCCTCTCTAAGGCCTTCGGGTTGCCTGGCCTTAGGCTTGGGTGGATATGCGGTCCTCGGGACATGATTGAGGAGCTGTGGGCCATCCATGATTACACCACCATTGCCATAAACAAGATCACAGAGGCGATAGGCGCCTTGGTCCTCGCTCGCTGGAGGGAAAAGTTGTGGGCCAGGGGGAGGGAGATCATTAGGCGAAACTTTCCCCTGCTTAGGGACTTCGTGGAGCAGACGGACCTCGCGTGGGTGCCACCTGAGGCGGGGGCGATCGCTTTCCTCAGATACCCCTGGGAAATGCCATCCATCGAGTTGGCCACGAGGGCGCTCCAGAGGGATGTCCTCTTGGTCCCAGGGTCTCAGTTCCGCGAGGAGGGCTATCTGAGAGTCGGCTTCGGTATGGATTCGGAGGTGCTCGAGAGAGGCCTAGCAAGGCTGGAGTCTCTCTTCGAGGAGGTAGATGCAGGTTGAAGGCAGATGTGCTCATCATCGGCGCGGGGATAGCGGGCTCCGCCCTCGCTTACCATCTATCCGACGAGGGTCTTCATGTCGTGCTTCTCGACAAGGACTACCCCGGTCTGGGCGCCAGTGGAAGGTCCTCGGGCCTGTTGACCGTCCAGCACTGGAACTCCCTAGACCTCGCCCTCTCCCAAGCCTCCCTAAGGATCTATGACAACCTTGTCCAGGAGGGTAACGGAGGAGCGCGGAGGGTAGGTTTCTTGAGGGTCACCTCTCGAGAGGAGGATGTCCCACGGATGAAGGAGAGGGCTGCCATGTACAGGAAGGAGGGCCTTGAGGCCGAGTTCCTGGAAGGGAGGGCGCTCACCTCAGGATTCCCGGCCATCTCCGCATCGGACCTCGTAGCGGGGATATTCACCCCAGAGGATGGCTACGTAGATGCCTACGACTACACGTCCACCCTGGCAGCCGCGGCAAAGAAGGGGGGAGTGGTCATGACCATGGGGACGAGGGTGAAGGGGATTCATACACGCTCCTCCGTTGTGGAGGGTGTGGACACCTCAGGCGGGAGGCTGTCTGCTGAGGTTGTCGTGGTAGCCGCGGGGGCGTGGAGTGCCTCCCTCTTGACAGATGAAGGCGTCTTCCTCCCTCTGAAACCCTACAGGACCCAGGCCTTGGTGACCGCCCCCATCGAGGGCCTGCCGGACCTCCCGATGTTTCACGAGCTTCCCGGCGGCTTCTACTTCAGGCCGGATCAGGATGGTCTCCTCTTGGGAGATGGCACGGAACAGCGTGAGGCCGACCCGAGAAACTACAACACCCAAGCAGATTTCGCCCTTTACTCCGATATCGCAGCCTGGATATCGATGAGGATGCCCATCCTAAAGGACCTCAAGTTCGCCAGGGGATGGGCGGGTCTGTGCGTGGCGACCCCAGACAGGTTTCCTCTCGTCGGTCCAATCGAGGAGGTGGAAGGTCTCTATGTCCTTGCAGGCTTCAACGGCCTAGGCGTTATGAGGTCTCCTCCCTTGGCCAGATCCCTGTCGGAGACCCTCCTGGGCCGGAAACCTTCCTTCAATCTGGCGTCCCTCCATCCTGGTCGGTTCGATCAGAATGTGGAGTTTCCCATAAGAGAGGGCTTCACACTCGTGTGAGCCCCAGGTTTAGGTAAGGCGAACTAGTGAAGTGAGGGGGGTTCAGAATGACCGTGGACGAAGGCCAGAAGGCGCCGGATTTCAGCCTGCCAAATGAGGAGAACGAGCCTATCACGCTCTCGAAGGAGCTGGGGGAGGGACCCGTCGTCCTCTCATTCTACCTCTTTGACTTCACGGGTGTCTGTACGAAACAGGCGTGCGGCTTCCGGGATGCGCTGGGGGATCTGAGGGATCATGGGGCCAAGGTCTTTGGGATCAGCGTCGACTCCCCTTTCAGCCACAAGAAGTTCAAGGAAGAGAATGGCATCAACTACCCTCTCCTGAGCGACTTCAGCAAGGAGGTCTGCCGGAGCTACGGCGTTTACTATGATGAGAAATTCGGACTCAGAGGCGTGGCGAAGAAGTCTGTATTCGTCCTAGATAGGGATGGCGTGGTCCGGTACAAGTGGGTCACCGAGGACCCCAGCGTGCCTCCCGACGTTACTGAAGTCGCCAGGGTTGTCGAAGAGCTCGCCTAGTCACCCAGGTAGGACAGTATCTCTCCCGGTGTCTCAAGCGTGGGTATCGTGGGCATTTCCGTCCCGGGGTTAATCAGGCCCATGCCGGTGTTGAATAGGACGACCCTGTCACCCCTCTCGATGTGTCCCTCCCGCGCCAACGCCTGCAGCCCCAGGTAGGCCACGGCGCCTTCATAGCAGGGATAGATCCCCTCCCTGATCCCAAGTTCAGAAGCAGCCCTGGGGACGTCCTCCTCAGACACGGCAATGACCAGTCCACGACTTTCCCTGATTGCCCTCATGATTAGACGTAGACCCGCCGGCTTAGACACCCTCAGGCCCACCGCCACGGTTCGGGGGTCGGAAATCGACGGTACATCTTGCGCTCCCGTCTGCCAGGCCTCGGCCAAGGGCGGGCAGCCAGTAGACTGGACGGCACAGATGCGGGGCATCCTCGCGTCAGACCAGCCAAGCTGACCCAACTCCCCAAAGGCCTTCCAAAGCCCGATGACTCCCGTGCCACCCCCCGTGGGGAAGACGATCCAATCGGGCACACGACCGAGTTGCTCCCAGACCTCGAAGCCCATTGTCTTCTTTCCTTCGACCCTGTAGGGCTCCCTCAATGTAGCCAGGTTTGTGTACCCCGCCTTGGAGGCCTCCTCAACGCAGCTCCCTGCCTCTTCCAGGAGACCTCGAACCAACAGACACTTGGCTCCTCTGGCGATTATCTCTCTCAAGAGGATGGCCGGTGTATCCTGCGGAGCCACCACTAGAGCCTCCAACCCCGCAGCGGCAGCGTATGCGGCCAGCGCCACTCCCGCGTTACCCGCGGAAGGGACGGCCAGTCTCTCATGCCCGAGTTCCCTAGCCATGGAGACGGCCACGGTCATTCCCCGGGCCTTGAAGGTAGCTGTGGGGCTCAGGCTCTCGTCCTTGATGTAGGTGACTGCCCCCGGGACCACCTCCCCGCCTCCTCTCAAGCGCCGGAGGGGAGTCGCTCCCTCCCCTAGGCTGACTACGCTACGCTGAGGGACGGGGAGTAGTGGAAGGTATCTCCACAAGTCCCCCCTCTCCAACAGGTCGCCCTGGGAGACCCGGTCGAAGCGGTACTGGACCAGTAAGGTCCCACCACAACTGCAGGGACCCCAGTGGCCCGTTTCATAGGTACCCCCGCATTGGGCGCACTCCAGTTGGCTTGCCGCTCTCTCAGCCAGGCTTACTCCCCCTCGTCACGATAGCTAGATCCCTCTTCCACACCGGCCCTGTGTAGGCGACTTCCACATCGAGAAAGCCCGCCTCGGAGAACATCTCCCGTGCCTCCCCCTGGTCGTAGAAGAACATCATGTTGTCCGCCAGCAGTCGATACACCCCATCCTTGGGCCTCGTGGGCCCTCCTACAAGGGCGGTTCCGCCCGGATTCAGCACTCTCCACATCTCCCGCAAGGCGGTAACTGGAGAGGGCCAGTACTCTATGGAGCCTGAAGAGAGAACAGCGTCGAAGGTCTCGCCCTTGAAGGGAAGCTGCTCAGCATCTCCCCTGACGATGGGGATTCTCACCTTCTTGAGGGCCTTCTCTATCTGGTGAATCGTGATATCGAGGCCGTATACATCCTCAGTCTGTCTGAGGATGCCCTGGGTGAGAAATCCAGTACCGCAACCCACGTCGAGCACCCTCATTCCGGGGCTAAGCTCCGCCATCTCGACTCCGAAGTCCCTCATCTCCTCGGTCCAGAACAGGTCTCGAAGCCAAGTATCGTAGAGCTTCGAGAGCTGCTTGTAGAACCTCTGAGCTCTCCTCTTGTCTCGAAGGAACTCCAGTCTGAGACCCCGGTCTGCAGGCATAACGCTTTTCACACCTCCCAGCATAGGGGCAGTGTGAAAGTCAGGGAGCCTCTCCTGGATCTTGCATACTTCACCATTCTGATATTCCTCATAGCCTACGGACTCCTACTCGTGCTAAGGGGCTACCTGGGACTGACCCTCTCCAGACTCAGAAGGTCTCCAATCGCCAGGTCTTGACACCTGAGGGTGGCTGCCAGCCCCTCGGGACCCAGCAGCCTGAACATCTCCTCCAGGGCCTGGGGGTCCTCGAAGGCGGAAGCCATGAATTGGAAGAGCCTCCTACCTCTCTCTAGGGCGCCTCCCATGCATCTCCTCCACCACTTCTCGTAGTCCTTCAAGGGTCCCTTCCTGAGTACATGCCGGGATGCCGCCTTCCCCGCAAAGTATCCGCAGATCATAGACGTGAAGATGCCTCCTCCCGAGGTCGAGAGAACCTGGCCTGCGGCATCGCCCACCAACAGGACATGATTCTTCACGGTCACGGGAATGGGACCACTCATCGGGATGTAGCCTCCCACCGGACGCTTCTCAGACCTCAACCCCCTTGAAGTGAGGAACCTGCTCAGGGCTGTGCCCAACGGCTCTCTCCGAAGGTCAGGCCTCACCCCTAGGCCGACGTTGGCATCCCGTTTACGCGGGACGATCCAAGCGTAGCCACCGGGGGCGAGAGGACCGAAGAAGGCCTCGAAGACAGGATCGAAAGAGCCCTCTACGGATAAGGAGATGGCGGGAAAGAGCAGTTCGACGCTTGGAAAGCCCCAAGCCTTGGCAACGGAGGAGTGAGGTCCGTCAGCGCCTATGACCACCTTGGCCCTCACGAGCCCTCGAGAAGTCACTATCGCATCACCCTCGACTCCCAGAAAAGGGGTCTCCGTCCAGAGGGCCGCGCCCTCCTTGACTGCCTCCCTGGCCAGATACTGATCCAGTCTATCTCTCCATATGGAGTGGCCCTGGAAGCTCACCTCATACCCCTTCCCGGAGGGGGCATAGGCAATGGCTCTCTCTATGAAGGCACCGAAGACCTCCCTCGGCAGGTCGAAGATCTCCTCCAGGCGGGGGGTGATATTGCAGATCCTCCTAATCTCCTCCAGGGAGGGCAGGAACTCGCCGCACCTAACCGGCTCACCGACTATGGGCGACTTCTCCAGTATGACGGTGGAGGCGCCGCCCGAAGCGGCCTCTCTGGCCGCCATGGATCCGGCGGGACCAGCACCGACGACCGCAACGTCAAATTCAGGAACCTTCAAGCCTTTCCACCTTCTGAAGGGATGCGATGGCCACTGGGGCATTTCGGAGGGCTTCCGCGAGGTCCTCCCTCTTGGCTTCCCACCGATCAGTCAGCCTGACCGCCGTTCGGGCCTCCGTCTCCACCTCCATCTTCAGGCGGTCTGCCACGACCTGCCTGCCTCCATCAATCCCATCCATTATATCATCGGCCATCTGAAAGGCCCTGCCCAGGTGGAGTCCATATTCCTCGAAGCCTCTCCCATCTTGTCCGGCAGCCCTGGCTCCGAACATGCAGGCAGTGGAGAAGAGCCTTGCAGTCTTGAGTTCCACGGATTTTCGATATGCTTTCCAAGAGAGATCTCCAGGATCGGCCTCCTGATATACGCCCATGCACATGGAAACCCAGGCGTCCGTGAGCATCTTGGGATACTCTACTCCATACTTGGCAGCGAGGTTGAGGGCCAGGCTCGGCATGGTGAAGCCGGTGGTCACCGCCTTCTGGAGTCCCTCGAGGCGATGCAGGGCCACCTTTCCCCTTCTCTCTTCGTGCCAGTCCAGAATATCATCCAGCGCCAGGGAGGCGCAGTGGGTGAGTTCAACGCTGCACGCCAGGTCGAGGGCCATCCTCGAGTCACCGCCAAAGGCCTCGGAGATGAGGAGGGTCAGGGCTGGCCTGAGCCGCTTCCCTCCCTCAACCACATAGCGATAGAGCTCCGCCAGCTCGCCCTCCACAACCTCCCGCAGCCTGGACTCAATGAATGGAAGGGCCTCCTTCCGATATCTCTCAAAGGCCTCTCCCGTCATCAGTCCCTGTCTCCAGCCTCCCCCTAGAGCCGCAAATGGAGGTACGCTTCTCAAGTAGGGATGGTCCTCCCCCTATTTTAATCGTTTATGCAGGAAGGATTCTCGGCGTTTTGGCCCTTCAGATATCGTTTGGAGGCTCCAGGACTACAGAATCGAAACCATCGACGAAGGGCTCTGATCCGTTACCATGTGTATGAGCGAAGCGTCACCCATGGAGAGGGCCACTCTCCTCTCCTCTACCCCCACAAGGAGGACACCCTCCACCACATCCACCACAGTGACCTCGATGCTCGGCTTGAATCCCATGGCAATCAACCTCTTCACCGCAGCCTCATCCTCTGACGTCAGGTGCGACACGTAGGCAGAAGCCCCCTTGTGGACCCCTGTGAGGAGCAGGTCTCCCTCGGCAATGCACTCTTCACAGGTCACAGGCTTGAAGCACTTGGGGATGGGGATGGCATCGTCAGGGCAGTCGATGGGTCTGTTGAGCATTCTGCATATCTCCTGCTCCACCTCATCTGTGAAGGCATGTTCCAGCTTGTGGGCCTGCTCGTGGACATCCTCTGCGGGGACACCCACAATATCCGTGAGGAACCTTTCGGCGATGCAGTGCCTTCGGACCACTCGAACGGCCATGGCGTACCCTTTCGCCGTCAGTCGAACGCCCTTGTAGGGGACGTAGTTTAGGTAACCCTCCTCTGCCAACTTCTGCAGCATCTCTGTCGTGCTGGAGGGAGCAACCTTCAACCACTGGGCTATGTCATTGGTCCTAGCGCTCCTCCTCCCCTCCGTCGTGACCCATATGGCAAGAAGGTAGTTCTCCAGATGGGAACCGATGAACTCTTCCTCGATTCCCAAGGCCTGAAATACGTCTTTGGTCCTTCTTGGACGGTGATGAAGGGCGGTCTCCACTCTGGTCCACCTTCTGAGGGTTCCCCTCGAGACTCTGGATTCTTACGGCCAGGGAACTATTTAGTTATTCTGCACTCGCTGAAAACGCCTAAGTACATACTATAAATCCAGTAGTTTTAGATAGGGCAGTGAGCTCATCGAGGACAAAGTTTCGGCTTACCTAAAATTCAAATAGGTTACCGCCGTCCGCATTTAGGTAGATCGAAAACCAAGGTGAGGAGTCTGCCGGTCGCCCAATACCTCCTGACGTTCCGAGAAGTGCTCGAGGCCTCCCTCTTGACGGCGATCATACTGGCCTATCTGGCCAGGACGGGACGCACCTCTCTGACTCGATATGCCTGGTATGGGGTCTGCGGCGCAGTGGGTGTCAGCCTCGTGCTTGGCGCCACCATATGGCTCACCTACGGCAACCTCGTCGAGGCGGATAAGGTGCTGTTCGAGGGCGTCGCGGCCCTGATTGCAGCTGCCGTCCTCACATCCATGATATACTGGATGGCGGTGAAGGCCAAGACGATCAAGTCGAGGATAGAGGGACACATAGAGGCTGCTGTGACGCGCGGTACCATCCTCGGTCTGTTCTCGATAACCTTCGTCCTCGTGTTCCGTGAGGGGCTCGAGACGGTGTTGTTCCTCACCCCCTTCCTGGTCCATGACCTCACCAATACGCTGCTGGGCGCCACTCTCGGCGTCGTCGCCGGTCTGCTGCTGGCGTTCGGTGTCTTCCGTGTCGGTCTGGGGCTCGACCTTCGGAAGTTCTTCTACTTCACGAGCATCCTCCTTATCCTCCTGGCTGGTGGGTTGTTGGGGTATGGAATCCATGAACTGATCGAATACGGTGGGCTTCGGGGCGTCGATTCTGGCTGGTGGGGTCAGTCCGCCTACATACTCCCCATAACCAGTGAGAGCCTCTTCCACCACAAGGGCGTGATAGGCTCCATATTCGCCGTCATGTTTGGCTACTCGGTGAATCCAGAGTGGGCCAGGGTCATCGCCCACTTTAGCTACCTCGTGGTGGCAATACCCCTGGTCATTCTCGTCTACCGGAAGCCAGAGGTGTTCGGACTGATGGTGGCGCGGTTGAGAGGTTTCCTCCGTCCCGTCTACACGAGAGAGAGCGCAGACCCTCCGGAGGACTAGCTCAGATCCTCGGCAGCTTCAGGAGGCGGGGTTTCAACGTAATGCAGTCAACCTGACGGTGGGCCCGATAGTGTGCCAATACCGGGATAGCAGGCAACGACCCCAATCTTTTTGCTTTCACGGGGCAGTCCGCCTTCGGAGATCTGCATGAAAGACTGGAAGATAGATACGCTGGCTACTCACCTCGCCCAGGAGGGGTCGCCAGGGCCTGTGGTTGACCCCATCGCAGTAAGTAGCACCTATACCCTGAAGGACGTGAAGGAGGGGGCCCGCTTCGCTCAGGAGAAAGCCCCCACCACATTCTACTCTCGTTGGGGTACTCCCACAAATCGTCTGCTGGAGAAAGCCGTAGCCGCTCTCGAGGGAGGGAGCTATGCCATCGCCACGGCCTCGGGAATGGGCGCAATATCCTCAGCGCTACTCGCGATGATCGGCAAGGGAAGTCATATCGTCTCGGGTAAGAGCCTGTACACCGCGACCACGGAGATGATGATTCGCCACCTCCCCAGGTTCGGGGTGGAGACGAGCTTCGTCGACCCCTCTCGGGAGGGGGCCTTCGAGGAGGCCGTGAAGGAGGGGACCTCCTTGATCTACCTGGAGACGCCGGCAAACCCAACGATGCTGATCACCGACATCTCCGAGGCCGTTAGAGCGGCGAGGGAGGTGGGTGCAGTGGTCCTTGCGGATAACACCTTTGCGACGCCTATCAACCAGCGGCCCCTAGAGCTCGGCGTCGACATCGTCCTGCACTCGGCGACCAAGTACCTGGGTGGCCACTCAGACGTCATCGGTGGGGTGATAGTGACCAGGGAAAGGGAGCTCTTCGAGAGGATCTGGGAGACATACAAGCTCCTCGGCCCTACCCTGGGAGCGGTGGACGCTTTCCTCATCAGTAGGGGGATAAGGACTCTTCCCTTGCGGGTTCGGAGGCATAACCAGATCGCTCAAGCCCTTGCCGAGTTCCTGGAGGGCCATCCCATGGTGTCCCAAGTGTACTATCCGGGTCTAAGGTCATTTTCGCAGTACGACCTGGCGAGAAGACAGATGAAGGGTATGGGAGGCATGCTCTCCATCGAGTTGAAGGGGGGATACGATGCAGCAGTGGCGCTCGTCGAAGGCCTTGAGGTGGGCCGTCTCGCCGTCAGCCTGGGGGGAGTTGAGACGTTGGTGGAGCACGCTGCGAGCATGACCCACGGACCCCTCACGCGGAAGGAGAGGCGAGCGGCTGGAATTCCCGAGGGACTCGTGAGGGTTAGTGTAGGCCTCGAAGACCTGGAGGATCTGAAAGAGGACTTTGATCAGGCCCTGAGGTAGTCGGGGTCCTTCAGCACCCCCTCCATCTTGAGCAGGTTGATCTTCCACTCGATGCCCGCGCTGAAGCCCCCCAGGCTCCCCCCGCTCCCCAACACTCTGTGGCATGGTATGACGACACAGGACCTGTTCTTGCTCAGCGTGTAGCCCACGGCTCTGTAAGCCCTCGGATTCCCGATCTCCTCCGCTATCTCCTTGTAGCTCTTCACAGCTCCATATGGAATCCTGCGGGTGGCCTGAAGTACCTTGACCTCAAAGGGCGTGTAGCCGGAGAGATCCACGTCATACCGGGAGAAATCTACCCGCTCTCCCTCGAAATACCTCAGGAGATTCTTGGACAACTTCGTCTCCATCTCATCTCCGGGGTGTTCCGTATCGTTGGTGAGGACGATGCCTCTAGCCTTCGCACCCTCCTCGCAGATATCCACCCTTCCAAACTTCGTCCTAAGGGATGTGACCTTCATCCTATCGACCCTAAGATGGGCCTCCTCCCTTATCACCTTAACGAGCTGCCCTCAGGACGACTCGGATTGAAGAAGGATGCGGGCGTCCACCACCTTGCATCCCATCCCCTTCTCGAACACCAGGAAGGGGTTGATGTCCACCTCGCTGATGTCGTGGAAGTGTTCCACCATCTGGGAGAGGCGCTGCAGGTACTCCCTCAGGGCGTCCACATCCGATGGAGGCTCACCCCGAACCCCCTCTAGGATCGGGTAGCTTCTGATTCTCCTGATCATCCGCGCGGCATCCATGTCCGTCATGGGGGTCAACCGAAAGACCACGTCCTTCAGGACCTCCACGTAGATGCCGCCGAGGCCGAAGAGGATCATGGGGCCGAACTTCTGGTCCAGCTTCATTCCCATGATGGTCTCCTTCCCGCCCCGGGCATACTCCTGGACCATGAAACCCTCTGCCTCGATGCCCTTGGACTCGAGTCGCGACTCTATGGTGCCGTACTCTCTCCTCAACTCCCCGTGGTTTCTGATGTCCAGCTTTACAGCGCCGTACTCCGTCTTGTGGACCATTTTCGGGTGTACTGCCTTGAGGACTACAGGGTAGCCGATCTCCCCAGCCGCCTCTAGGGCATCCTCCAGGTTGGAAACCAGCCTGGTCTTGACTATGTCGAAGCCATAGGACTCCATTAGAGCCAGGGCCTCCATCTCACGCAGCCGACTCCTCCCCTCCTCCTTAGCAC
>JAJISG010000161.1 GCA_022848835.1 Thermoplasmatota archaeon
ACAAAACCCGGCAGGACCACATCATCCTCTATTCCCAGCTGGCTCACCAGCGCCTCAAGCCTGGGACGCTCCTCCCCCTCGCCCAGGATTACAAGCCGCCCTGGGCGTCTGGCCCGCATAAAGGCAAAGGCACGAATTAGCGTGGGAAAGTCCTTCTGGGGAGTCAAGCGACCTGTACCTAGCACTACAGGAGGCTCACCGGGGGAGAACCATGGATGGTCCGTAGGGGCACGGGCCGCGGCCAGAAGTTCGGAAGTGACCACCGGATTGTAGATCACGTGAATGTCCTTGCGTGATAGGCCCTTGATATGGGCAAGGTCGTTGGCCACTCCCCTCGAAACGGCCACAATAGCATCGGCCCAGGGATAGAAGACACGCACCAAGAAAGGTATCAATCGCTGTCTGATCTGAGTTGCATGCTCCGCGGTCTGGGAAAGTGTGTTGCGTACGCTCACCACCACCGGGGTGGGTACCCTGGCTATGCGCCTGGCCCATAGGGCAAACACGTTGGCGTAGTCCAAGGCCGAAACGAAGACCCCAGGCCGCTCCTGCCGAAGATAGCGCACGAGGCTCGGCAGGCTCGTTAGGAGATGCCCATGGCCGAAATCTATCACCCGTATGCCCGACGGTACCTGACTGAGATAAGGCCCCTCGGCCTTAGCCAAGACCAGGTCCACCCTTAGCCCGCGGTCTCGAAAGCCTCGGGCCAGGTTAAGCATGTTCTTCTGGGCCCCGCCGCCCTCGAGGGTGGGAAAGAAGATGGAAAGGTGGCCGACTTCACTCATCCAAACCGTACACCTCTAGAGGGAGCTTCTAATGCATTTAATCTTACTTCATAACTTCGTGTTGCCATAATCAACCACCTTTCGATGCACGGAAAGGATCTTCTCAGAGTTCCTCCCCAGAGTTATCGATTCAGTGCCCAGACTCTAGAACCGCATCAGCCCCTTGGCCACCCTCTTCGAGGCCCCCAAATTCCTGAGCAGGACGTACCCGGAGATGGCCGCCTGGATGGAGAGGAAGGCGATGCCTGGACCCATCATGCCGAAGCCGTCTAGCAGGAGATACGAGGCGGCGACAGTGCCAACTCCCACAACTGAGGAGAGGAGGGTCAGCTCCCCAACCCTCTTGTTCACCCTCAGGATGGAGAAGAAGGTGGAGTTGATGGCCACGAAGAAGGCCGATAAGACGAGGATCCTGAGGAGGGCGAGCCCCTCCGTCGAGTACTCCTCACCGAAGAGGCCCAGGAGGAACGGGCCGGCGAAGAGGAGGAAGAGGACTCCAGGGACCAGGAGAAGGAGGCTGAAGCGGAGGGAGCGGACGGCGTCTCCGGCGAGATGGGTCTCCGGGTGTGACCCCTCAATGAAGAGGGACTGAGCGGAGGCCCTAGGCACGACGAAGAGAAAGCTCGCCATGATCCAGGCGATGTAGAAGTGGGCGGAGCTGCTGGCCGATAGCTGGTGGAGGACGAGGAGGGGAAGGATGCCGGACGGAACCCTTCCCAGGAGGTTAGCAGCATGGTTGCCGATGGAGTAAGAGATCATGTCTCGTATCCCGGAGAGCTGGAGGGAGGGCATGGCTACGAAGCCTGGGTAGAGGCGCGGCATGAGGAATAAGAGGCTGACTAGAAGCGCCAGTAGGAGGGCCACTCCAAAGGAGAAGAAGATGCCAAGGGCGCCCAGCGAGGTTGCCACCAAGATGGGGATGGGCAGTCTCAGGCCGTTGTAGATGAGGGACCTGTGAAGGACGTAGGACGCCTTCCTAGCTGCCAGAAAACTGCTATCTACCAGTGCCATGAGGGCAAATCCAACGGTAAAGGCCAAGAACATGATGGCGTAGGACCAGCTGTTCCCGACCACGGTGACGATCGGAGACCAGAGATCAACGCCGGCAATGAAGGCGAGAGCGACCCCTGTGGACGCAAGGCCCGTCAGGGTCAGTGATGCGTTTATCCGGTGATTCTTGCCCACGGATGTAGACGGGAGGAAGCGTATCAGGCCGATTCCGAGTCCCAGGGTGGAGAGGTAGCCTAGGAAGCCCGCCAGGGCCACGAGGGAGGCGGAAAGCCCGACCGCGTCTGAGGTGTAGTACCGGGCGACGATGAGCCAGAAGGTGAAGCCGAAGACTCCTCCAAAGGCAGAGGTTACCACCAGGAAAAAGGCGTTGCGGTAGAGGGGATCCCTCAGCTTCTCCATCCCTGAGGAAACCAGTTTCAAGGTAGGTATGCTCCTAGGCATGTCTGATTTTTCCCATTAAGCCCTCCCTTCGCGAGCCACCGCTGACTTGGCTGCGTCGCTTATTAATGTTTCATAGGATGGCTGATGCTGCGGCACGTAGGGGAGTCCTTCACGGATGTCGTCAACCGAATACTGGGTGAATCTTCGGTTCTGGACCTGGCGGGAATCGGTGATCGGGGGCTGGTGACGTCACGCCCCGAGGCGTTGCACATCCTCGCTGATTGTATAGCAAAAGGTGCGATAAGACCGCTGGCGATGATCGAGGCTACCCTCCGCGTCCACCTCCCCTGCAGCTGGGTTACCCTAGTCACAACGAAACACGGAGCCATTATCGACATCGTCCAGCAGAAAGACTTTGACACGTTCTATTGCAGGGGCGGGTCGAGATCGAACCCAGGGATGCGGACTCCAGTGCCGTGGTGGAAGTCCTCTAGAGAAACCGCGGTATCGTCGATGCGTGTGGAAAGGATCATCGTCGAATTGGCCACATCCAGAGTTAAAAACCGCACCAGACCCTTGATAACTCTCTCTGAGGCTCCAACGTTCCTGGGCAGGACGTAGCCGTACGCCTGCTCGCATACGAGACGACGACTGATCCGAATGCTTGGATTGTACAGAATGTGTTTGGCTGGACAATCAAGATCGCAGAACCATTCTTGGGCGAAGTTAGAATATTCTGCTGCTCCAGTTTGAATGGATTACGAGAGCCAGGAAGGCAGGATGCTTCTGAGGATGTTCCATGTCTCGCTCTAGTGCGACGCGGAGTCTTCTCTCATACTCTTCGACTTTCGAATCACGCAGATCGCACTTGTGTATCAGGAGCGGCTTCGTAATGAACTCATAATGGAGACGATTACACTCTCTGCCACCGAGCCTAAAGAGCACCGCGTAGGAGGAGTCCCTAAACAGTCGTGTTATCTTGGAAACCGTCCGCGGCGTGTACTGCCTTGCCCCATGCCAGAGGTAGAGCCAGAGACAGTAACTAGAAGGGAAGAGATGGACTTGAATTACGCTCTTCCCATAGGAGAGCGTATAGTCCCTGATCTGCTCAAAGTAGGACAGGTCCTCATTGAAGTGCTCGATGGCTGACTGGGTCATGAAGAAGTTGGCTCCCTCCGGTATAGACTCCGAAAAATTCGTGCCTCGGTTCACACAGAACCTGAAATTCGGATATTCGTCTTCCATTTCGGCCCAATTGGCATCCCTAGAGATGTCGATGCCAGTATAGGTTGTTAGGCCGTTATTGGAATAGGCCAACAGTTTCTTCCCGTAGATTCCCGAACCACATCCAGTGTCCACCACATTGATTTCGGTCAATTCCTCCTTTATCTTGTCCCAAGACAGTCTCATCCAGAACAGGTCGGAGAGACACCGACTGGGCTTTCTCTTCTTGTCCAACTGATGCCAATGCTGTCCCAGGTCCTCGCACACGAAATCGCGGATGACCAACGTCCCATCGAGTCGGGTGTATGGAAATTGGTTGTTAACCCAATTCAGGAGTAAATAGGGCACCTTCGAAAACCTGTTCAAGCCGCCCCGGTCGGCGTTGAGATTATGTATTGATGTGGTCCGCTGCATCAATATCTATCCTTTGAAGTGGATAGTCGTGGGATTCCAATACTTCCCAGATCATCGCTGGGCCTACATACCAGATGCTGTGCGGCACGCCATAAAAGTTTTGGTTAGGACAGAAAACGCGGGGGAGCTAGTGCGAGCACCGGCAGAATAGTCCATCACACACCTAGGTCGTCAGAGACAGAGTGTGCAGAAGCTCCAGATACTGGTCAACAATCTTGTCCACTGTAAATTCGCCTGCTCGTCGCCGCAGTGTCACAGCATCGAAGTCGGCGTCAAGCGTGTGCATGATGGCTCGCGCGAGGCCCTCCACATCCCCTACCGGTACCAGCCTGCCGTAGCGCCCGCCCTCTAGAATCTCTGCCGGTCCGCTTG
>JAJISG010000162.1 GCA_022848835.1 Thermoplasmatota archaeon
TACTTCTCGGCCCAGTCCGGCATCGCTGGTAGGTACGGCGGCCAGGGATAAGGCTTTACGGGGTCTGTCGATTTCGCTGCATACGTATCATGACTATGGGTTTATTCTCTACGGTAATAACGATACTGACGCAAGAAAACATGAGAAAACATTGAGACTCCACGATTCGCAGACTAACCACGGCTGACCCTCCATGTCAGACGCCCGCGGGAAAGGGGTTTATCCAGGCAGGGCGATGAGGAGACTGATGCTGGACCCCCAGACAGAGGATATCCTGAAGAAGCAGGGATACAAGCTCGTCGGCTCTCACAGTGGTGTCAAGCTCTGTCACTGGACAAAGGAATCCCTCAAGCACGACAGGGGCTGCTACAAGCAGCACTTCTACGGGATCGAGAGCCATCGATGTATGCAAATGACCCCCACGGTGAACAACTGCAACCTCGGGTGTCTCTTCTGTTGGAGGGATCAGACCCACTGGGGAGAGGGTCTGGGCCAGGTTGACAATCCTCAGTTCATACTGGAGGAATCTCTGGCTGCTCAGAAGGCCCACCTGTCCGGGTACAAGGGAAATCCCAAGGTCGAATTGGAGAAGTGGATGGGGGCCAACGACGTGAAGCACGTGGCAATCTCCCTTACTGGCGAGCCCACCATGTATCCCCGCCTAGGGGAGTTTATCGCTGAATGCCACCACAAAGGCCTCACAACCTTCCTGGTAACAAACGGCACCAACCCCACGGTACTGGAGAGACTAGACCCCCTGCCGACACAGCTCTACGTGACCGTGGCTGCCCCCAATGAGGAGCTCTACAATAGGCTCTGCCTCCCACGTTCCAAACATGAGTGGAGGAACCTGCTATGCACATTGGAACTCCTGCCATCATTGGAAACCCGACGAGTCATCAGGCACACTCTCGTGGATGGCTACAACCTCGGATGGGAGGAGAAGTACGCACGGCTCGACGAGGCCACGGAGGCTGAGTTCATAGAGTGCAAGGGGTACGTCTGGATTGGACAGTCGCGGGACCGACTGATAATGGGCAACATGCCCTCGCATCGGAAGATAAGGAGGTTCGCCACTGCCCTAGCCGAAGCCTCAGGTTACGACTTTGGGGATGAGGTAGAGGGGAGTAGGGTTGTCCTCCTCACAAGGCCCGGTGCGAATCCTCGGCTCCCGAACTGAGAATCTGGGAACGATAATCACCAGCGAGACCGGCCTGATGGGGTATTTATACAGGCCGGGTCAGACCATCCCAGGTGGATATGTGGAGTTTCTGATCCAACTCCTGGATGCCCTGAGGAACCCGTTGGTCTTCCTTCCCGTACTCTTCGTCTACAGCATCCTGGTTGCCGTGATCCTACCCACACCAGTTGAGTTGGCCCTCATCCCTCTCTTGGCTCAGCCGGCCCTCTTTGGCATCGCCGCTGTGACCATAGGTGCGGGTAAGGCTGCCGGCAGTGGGATGATATTCCTCCTTGGGAAGAGGACGGACAAGATGATTGAGAAGACCTCCTCCAAGCATGCCAGCTTGAAGCGCCTGACGGATTTCTGCATCTGGTTCGTCTCCAAAACCAGGTACGTGGGACTCTTCCTCTTGCTGGCCCTCCCCTTCATGTCAGACACCATCCCCGTCTATGTGTACTCCCTCTTCAATCATGAAGGTGCCATTCTCAGTGCCCGCTATTTCATCTTCACGAACTTTCTAGCGGGGGTAAGCCGGGTCCTCATGGTTCTGATCGCCGGGGTTGCCCTCGGCATCAACAGTCTACTGTGAGCTCCTGCCCAAGGGCTAAGTCTGCCCCAAGGGAACTGAGATTGATGGCGAAGAGAACGCCGTGCCTGAGCCACGAAGCGCAGGTTACACCCATAAATAACGGCCAAAGTGCTTTGGAAAGTGGCCCACACCGGGTGCGAGACAGCGTTCACCATCGTAGTATGCACAGGTATGGCAGCAGGTGGCATCCTGAATATGGTCCGTCCGCCCTAGACAGCTCCGCTCACAGGACATCGTCGGGGGACTGCGGTACACGGTATTGTCACTTTTGTCTCCAATAGCGTGCACTAGACGGAGAGCTCCTAGCACCTCGAGAGGCCCTTAAGAAAGTCGTCCCTGACAATCTATCTTACGTGGCGGTTTCCGAACACCAGGGTTTATTCACCCGTTTCACTTCCTTGTAGTCGTGTTCCAGATTCCCACCGTCCTCACGGCTCAGGAAATCCTCGATAAGGGATTTAGGAGGGTTAGAAAGGCGAAGGGCAAGGGTCGAACAGCCCTGGAAAGGTCGAAAGCCCTCTCCATATCGAGGGTCGACTCCTTCTCCGAGACCGTCAGGTCCTCGCTGAGAAAGGTCTATGAGTCCTTCCCAACCATGGAGTACCTATCGGCATTCTACTGGGAGCTGATAGACATCCTGGCGGGAGTGGATGAGGTGAAGGGCAACCTCGGCTCCATACGCTGGGCCTATGTCAGGGTCGGGGAGTTTGCAGGAAAGGCCAAGGCAGCCATTCGACGGAGTGGTCATAAGGAAGGCGTGGATAGAGCACGCAAGGCCTGCTACGGCAGGGTCTCCTCCCTCCTGGAGGATGTTGATGGGTCCCTCCGGTTTCTGAACGATGTGAGGAACAACCTTAGGCGCTTGCCCGTCGTAGACCCGCACATGCCCACCATCGTCGTGGCCGGGTCACCCAATGTGGGAAAGAGCCAACTGGTGCGGGTCGTGAGCAGCGGTCGCCCTACGGTCGCCTCCTACCCATTCACGACTCTGGACCTCTCCTTGGGTCATTTTGAGCTTGACGGGACTCGTTACCAGATCATGGACACGCCCGGACTCCTCGACCGACCCCTGTACAAGAGGAACGATATTGAAAGGAAAGCCCTGGTCGCCCTCACCCATCTAGCGAACGTCGTCATCTTCCTGTTGGATCCCACTGGGACGTGCGGCTACCCCATGGGGGACCAGGAGGCTCTATTGGGGGAGTTGAAAGAGCTCTTCTCGACAACGCCCATCCTGGAGGTAGAGAACAAGTCTGATTTGGGACCGGGGACGGGATTGAGAATACGGGTATCCGCCCTGACCGGTCAGGGTATCGATGAGCTGATGAGGGAGGTGTTGAGTGAGCTTACCAGCCCCGCTCCTGAAGGCGAGCCTCAATCGGAAGCTGAGTAATGTCCAGCCCCTTCATTGCCTCCCCTAGGCCCTTAGAGACCTGGGCCACTACCTGGGGATCGTCGAAGTGAGTCACAGCCTCTACGATTGCTTTGCCTCTGGCCTCAGGGTTCTCCGCCTTGAAGATGGCTGAGCCGACGAAGACACCGTCGCACCCCATATGCATCATCAGGGCAGCGTCTGCCGGAGTGGCAAGCCCGCCAGCGGCGAAATTCACGACAGGGAGCCTCTGAATGTCCCGGACCTCCACCAGAGCCTCGTAGAGGCCTTCCTGGGCGTCCTTCAGGCTGACATCGGAGAAGATGATGTCGTCATCCGAAACCGGCTCATTCCTTCCCTGGGACCTCCGGACCTCCGTTAGAAGAACCAGGTAGCTCTTGCAGTAGTGGCTCGCCATTCTGTGGAGCTCCTCACTGTCCGTCCCCTCCAGTTCGGCGATGGCCCTGTTCAATAGGTGCATGTGCCGGACCGCCTCCACCACGTTGCCCGTGCCGGCCTCTCCCTTGGTCCTAATCATCGCAGCCCCTTCGAAGATCCTCCTCATGGCCTCGTCGAGGGAGCGGCAGCCGCATACGAAGGGGACGGTGAACTCCCGCTTGTAGATATGGAAGTAGGGGTCCGCCGGAGTCAGAACTTCGGACTCATCCATCATGTCCACTCCCAGGGACTCAAGGACTCTGGCCTCCATCACATGGCCTATCCTGGCCTTTGCCATGACCGGGATGGTTACGGCGTCGATTATCTCCTCCACTCTTTTGGGATCGGCCATTCGAGCCACACCGCCGGCCTCCCTGATGTCAGCGGGCACTCTCTCCAGGGACATCACCGCCACCGCTCCCGCCTCCTCGGCGATGACCGCCTGCTCCGCATTGGTGACGTCCATGATGACGCCGCCCTTCTGCATCTTAGCAAATCCCCTCTTGAGCAGTTCTGTGCCAAACCTTAACTTACTTAGGTCCAGGTCTATCGGCATTGAGACGCCTCCCGTCGCCCCAATCTACGATTGAGACTTATTTCTACTTTTCTATGCCCCCGGACATCCTGCCCGGTGCACCGGGTAAGCACGCCTTCCCGCGACCTATGCAACTTCCATGTCCAATCATCATCTGGCATAGAGTCTCTCTCCGCAAGGACACAACCCGCTCAAGGGGCTCTCAACGGGTCACCAAAACGGTTATCTACGGCACCCA
>JAJISG010000163.1 GCA_022848835.1 Thermoplasmatota archaeon
ACATGGGGGACGACGCCGCCATCCTGCCCGTGGGACGGCGCTACCTCCTCCTGACCACCGATGTCATCAACGAGAGCACCCATATCCCCGAGGGAGCCCGACCGCAGCAGGTTGGCTGGTACGCGGTGGCCGTCAACTTCAGCGACATCGCGGCCATGGGTGGGGAGCCCAGGGGCTTCCTGGCAGCCCTCACACTGCCTCGGGAGATGGAGGTGTCCTATCTGGAGGACCTGGCCAGGGGAATGGATGCCTGTGTCCGGGAGTTCGGTACTGAGGTCCTCGGGGGAGATACGAAGGAGGGATCTGAGCTGTCGATCTGTGGCATCGCCCTCGGCTGGACCAGAGGGAGAAGGGTCCTGAGGAGAAGGGGTTGCAGACCCGGAGACTTGTTGGCAGTGACGGGCGTGCTAGGCGGCGCAGGGTGGGCTCAGGCGAGTCTGGACAAGAAACCGGGAGACGAGGACGCCTTGACAATCCTCATGGGACCGCGTCCAAGGGTCGAGGAAGGGCTGATTCTGGCTTCGAGCCCTGCGGTAACTTCCTGCATGGACATCTCGGATGGGCTGGCCTCCTCGGTGGGCCAGCTATCTGACATAAACGGGCTCTCCTTCCTGGTGGAGTATGAGAAGCTGCCCATCATCCCACGGCTGGAGGGTACCATCGAGGAGGAAAGGAGGGAAGCGGTCCTATTCAAAGGGGGTGATTTTGAACTCCTGTTCACCGCGAAACCAGAGGGCTGGAACTCCCTCCAGTCTGCTCTTGAGAGGGGTGGACTCGGAGCAACGGTCATCGGCCTCGTCCGAAGGAAGGGGGAGAATATCCTTCGCGCTCAGGGTCGCCAGGGGGTTCTCGAAGCCAGGGGATATGAGCACTTCGCGTAGGATGCATAGCGAATAACCTGTCCCGAATCTATTTAGGTTTCAGTGCACATCCTTTCCCAAGAAAGGTACGATGAAGGAAGCGCTCCTCTATGAGCCCCAGGCTGGCGAAAAGGTCCTCTGTACCGCCTGCGCCAGATATTGCAGAATAGGGGTAGACCAGATAGGTCTTTGTGGCATCCGGCAGAACATCGACGGCAAACTCTACCTTCTGGTCTATGGAAAGGTCATCACTGGGCACATAGACCCCATTGAGAAGAAGCCTGTCACCCACTACATGCCTGGTTCGAAGATTTTTTCAATCGCCACGAGTGGATGTAACTGGTTATGCAGGTTTTGCCAAAACTTCGACATTTCTCAACGAAGAAAGGTGGAGGGAATTGATGTTTCGCCAAAAGAGGTAGTGGACATGACCCTGAAGCATGGCTGTCAGGGGATCGCCTACACCTATAATCAGCCAACTATCTTCATCGAGTTCGCTCACGACATAGGCGTCATCGCCCGCCAGGAGGGCCTCATAAACATCTTCGTCTCCAACGGCTACGACACTCCGGAAACAGTCAAGATGATGGGGGACTTTCTAGACTGCATCACAGTGGACTTCAAGGGTAACGGGGAGCCTAAGTTTGTCCGAAAGTACATCGGCGTCCTGGACCCCCAACCAACCTTCGACACCCTCCTGGAGATTCGGGATAAGACGGACATCCACGTAGAGATCACGGACCTGGTCGTGCCGCAGGTGGGCGACGACCTGGAGTACGCTCGAAAGCTAGCCCAGTTCACCTATGATGAGCTCGGCCCTGACACCCCGATCCACTTCCTCAGGTTTCATCCAGACTACAAGATGATGGACCTACCCTCCACTCCTGTGGAGACCCTGGAGAAGCATTGCCAGGTCGCCAAGGAGGTGGGGCTCCAGTATGTGTACATAGGCAACGTGCCTGGACATCCTCTGGAGAACACCTACTGTCCCGGTTGTGGTGGGGAGGTCATCAAGAGGCACGGCTTCGACATCACCAGATGGCGCCTGGACAAGGATAACAGGTGCAAAAGCTGCGGGTACAGGCAGGCAATTGTGGGAACGCTCCAAGACACCGTCAAGGAGTTCAGGTTCAGACCCGTGATGTGACTACGCAAGCCTTCCCCGGTCCAGGATCGGCTTCTCATCGGCCTCCAGGCTTGCCGACTTGAGGATGGCGTCCACCTCCACTCCACAGGTCACCTCCCCCCCAAGGGCGGCGTTGTCACCGAAGCCCATATGAATAGAGCCCATGACCTTCGAGGCCTCCAATGCAGTGGAACGCAGGCTTGCCTCCGGGTTGAACCCGATGCCCAGGCGGGACAGGTGCCTGCCCTCGTGACCTCCGCCATCCATGGCCGCCTCCGCATCTGAGGCCCCCTCTGCTCGCACGGCGTACCCCTCCCGAACTGTGACCGTGGCCGGAGCCTTCAGGAAGGCCTGGAAGAAGACATCCACCACCAGCGTGCCCTCAGCGCTACCCTCCAGGGGTGCAACCAAGAGTTCCCCTGCCGGGAAGGTGGCGAAGTCCCCCCGAGTCCTGCAGAGACCCGTGTCCTCTGTTATCCAGGATCTACCCTTCACTCGCAGGGTCAAGTTCGTCCCTCCAGCCGTGGTAATCCGCAGCTGATCGGCCTTCCTGAGCTTCTTGTAGGCCCGGGACATCAGCTCCTCCACCTCCTGATGGTCGGCCAAGAGACAGCCCTGAGACAGCATATCCTCAGAGATTCCCGGTATGGATATGACCCGGGTCCCGCCCCTGTTGGCCGCCCTCCTGGCCTTGGTGTGGCTCACCGAGTGTGTCGTGGCCATGATCACCGCGTCGCACTCCTTCATGGCCGAAGCGACGGGCTCTGGAGGCTCCACGCCGGCGGAGGAAACGTCCACCACCGTCATGAAGGCTTGAGCACCCGCGTGCCTGCAGGCCTGCAGGAAGGCCTGGCCTATGATCGTCTTGGGCTCGTCTACGAGGACCATCACCAACTCGCCCTTCTTCACGCCTAGGGATGTCTCCACGAGAGATGTCGCACCGGCACTCAGGTCCACGGGTCGGAATGTCCGTCTTCGATTTAAAGACCTTTCCATTGGTAAGGACTTCGGAAATGTGCCCCCCTCTTTCTTTTCTTTTTTTCTTATTGGCCGAGGACAATTCATCCTGGAAGAACTGAGGTAAAGAGGATAAGCCAGGCAAGACCTCTCGAAAGGCGCCCAGAGATCCACCCATCTTGTTTGCCTCGTTTTCCCTTTTTCTAATACGCTTTGACAGCGCGTAGGCTGGTAGGCTGATTCTCGACGAACTGGTGTCTACACCATACCCAACAATACTGCTAGATTCCGGGTCTGGTCTAATAGGGGGTCCTGATTCGAATCCTGGCCGCTGCCCTTAGATTTTCAAGAAACCGGAGTGATGTGAACCTGTTCCACCGTGCGAGGCCTATCGAAAACCTGCTCATTGAAGTCCCGTCAGGAGGACGGACACGATAGACTCACCTATTCAGAGATTGCCAGTGGTCCACCATCCACCTCAAAAGCCAAGCTGAGAAATTACGAAACTCCCTGAAACACCTGTTGCGACCGATGCGACGAGTGCTCCAAAACGGCGTAGAATTCGCGTGTCGAAGGGCCAGATGGAGATGGCTGCGACCTTGCGCTCTGTAATGTCCAGCGTGGAGGCGTCTGTCAGCCTCGCGAGCAGACTCTCCATGGTCGGGGTTCCTTTGGGTGTCCCTGACTGGGGAGCTTGGGGTCTCTCCATGAATCTGAGCGACTGATCCTGGACTGACACCCGGGCTTTCTGCTGCTCAACCAACATCACTCGGTGGACGCCGTTCAACGGAAGGAAGAACATGACCACTCCCAGCACGATTAGTGAAGAGACCAACCCGATTGTTTGGGGATTCGGGGGAGGTATGCTCAACGAGATAATGACCGCCACGATAGCCCCGACCGCCAGAAATGGGCGAGCTAACGAGAGGGAGAGGGAGCCAAGAGGGAGGAGGCCCAGCATGGAGTCCTCGTAGTAGGGTTTCAGCTTCAGAGACTCCTTTCCCAACATGTGCAGACCTAGCGTGGACCTGAAGTAAACCCAGATGAATGTGCCTAGCATTGGATAGAAGACGATGATGGCCGCGGAATCGAATATTATGGTAAAGAGGCCGCCAGAGGGAAGACCACGCGGTATGATTACGAAGGTGACGATTATTGCGGCGAGCGCCAGTGGTGGCCAGAAACTGGAAACGCGTCCGAATACCTTGTTGTAGGTCTCCTCTCCTCGGGGAAGCAGGGGCAGTATGTCCGCTTTCGCTTTCATCACTTGCAGCCGCATGTATCGTGCTGCGAAAATGACTAGGAACAGCGACAATACATCAAGGATCAGATAGACGATGAATAGCCATGGCTGGACCTCCCTGATCTCGAGAAGGATCACATTGATGTCCCAGGTGTCCAAGTACAATGCCAGGACATGTCCTGGGATGGAGAAGATTGCTGCCAGGAGAATACATCCCCCGACATAGGGGAGAGGAATGAAGCCAATCAGCCACTCCGTCAACGTGGGCCGTTCAGGCCCACGATACTGCCCTCCGGCACTGGTACCCATCTGTCGTCTTCCCCCTTGGACGTACTCCTTCATCGATAGAGGGGATTAAGAGCCTTGCTGTGGGGACCGTCGGTATGATAGGTCAACGGTGCTAACCGAAGCGTCTGGTCCCATGGAAGTTCCCGGGTTCGAATCTTGGCCACCCATCTTGCTCGTCCCTTATGTCGTCGGCGAGCGTATCTTCTTCGTCAGCAACGTGAGTGTTCAACTTCACCGTTCTTGTTGGACAGCGTGCTGAAGTTGGACTCTGAGGTTCAGCAATCTCTATCGAACTAAGGTCCAACGAGCCGAGCGAAAGCGCAGAAATCACTCGTCGAATTGATTATATGTGCATACTAGCTGTACTCCTTCGTTAAAGGGGGAGGAACTGTGGCACGTCCAGTTGGCGTTACCATCTTGGCTGTACTGGTGTTCATTGCTGCCATCCTGCTGCTGACCGGCGGAATTACGGTGCTGCTGGTGAGCGATTTAGTCGCGGAGGTAGCAGAGGAATGGACGACGCTAGTCCAGGTCGCCGGAGCCGTGGCAGTCTTAATGGGCATACTCTTCTTGATAGGAGGCGTTGGTCTCATCAGGCTGACGCTCTGGGGTTGGTGGCTGGCCATCATTGCAAGCCTCATCTCCGTGGCATCAAACATATCGCAAGTAGTGGTCAACCCTGCAAACTGGTGGGGTCCCATTCCGGGGCTGGTCATTGCCCTGATAATACTTGTCTACCTCTTCGTGGTCAGGGAACACTTCGGCGCGAGAGCCTGATGGCCCGTTTCTGTGGGCCTTGAAAGTCTATTCAAAGGTGCCGAAGACATCAACGAGGCACTCTCTCAGTCTGACTAGCCTGAAGGCCTATCTTGGATTCCCAAGAAGTCTTCCAATTGCTGAGAGTCTGAGTCGAAGGCCCGTTCGAGGAGTCTAGGATTATCCCTTGGTGCCATTGCCCGGCAGATGGGTCATGAGAGCATAGCCACCACTCAACTCTGTGCACAACTCGCGGATGGCGTCTACGAGCAGGAGCACCAGTCTTTCTTCGCGGGCAAACCGGTCAAGCGGCCCCTTCGTGAATTGCGGTCAACCTCCCGGCAAGAGGATGATTGGAAGGCATACCGCTGAGCCAATTTTACAGAATTAAATTGGCAACCACAAAATAAAGACCTTTCGTTCGTCTGATAATATCCTCCAAACCTTTATTTCGGGTTGATGAGAGAGACGAGGCAGATGGTGTCCCCCGAGACGCTTGAAAGGCTGCTGAGGGATTTCAACTTCACCTACGGCACGCGAGTCTCTGGCATCCTGACCAAGACCGGGGTAGCCATGGCCATTCAGGCAGACTCGGAGATGGAGGCAGATCACTTCTCCACCATGGTGGCTACGCTGATGGGTTCCACGGAGGTAATTCACCGCGGACTCGGCCTCTCGGCGCCAGACAGGATCCTCGTTCGGGCAGGAGATGGCCTCATGCTCCTCCTCAACCTTGAGAAAAATGCCTTCTTCGTGGCCGTGGGTGATGAGAGCTGCACCCTAGAGGAGAGGCTAGACGAGGCAGAGGACTCCCTCAAGAGGGTGTTGGAACCTCTGAAACCTCTGAAGAAGTTTGCCCTCTGAAGGCATGAAGTCGCCGATTTCCGGTGTGGGAGTGGACGACAATCGCCACTGTAGATTTATGTCGTGAACCTCTTGTGGAGAGCGGATGGATCTCGAGCCACTCCATACACGCCTCACTCAATCCATCGGAGGTCATGACTGGTGGCGAGCCGATGGCCCCTTGGAGGTCATCACCGGGGCCATGCTGACGCAGCAGACCACCTGGGGTAGTGTGGAGGTGGCCATACGGAACCTAAAGGAGCGGGAACTGATGAACCTGGAGGGACTAGCCAGTGCCCCCTTGAAGGTTCTGGAGGAGTGTGTGAGGCCGACCGGCTTCTACCGCGTCAAGGCGACCAGGTTGCAGACGATGGCCCGTCACATTCTGCACAGGCACGGTAGCCTCTCTGAGTTCCTCTCGACAGAGGGAACGCGGTTGAGGCAGAGCCTTCTTAGCATGTCAGGGGTGGGACTGGAGACCGCCGACTCCATACTCCTCTACGCAGTCGGCCTTCCATTCCTCGTGGTGGACACCTACACTAGGAGGATCATGGAGCGCCTGGGAATGGCGCTTCCTCGTGACTATGAGGAGGCGCGTCGCCGTCTCGAGGAGGCGCTTCCCCGAGGAGTCGAGTCCTACCGGGAGTTCCACGCCCTGATGGTGGAGCTGGGGAAGCAGTACTGCAGACCCAGACCCCGTTGCGCTCCCTGCCCTCTCCTGGACCTCTGCCCTCATGGCATGAAGGTGGTGCGAGGGAACGGATGATGGTCTTCATCTCGAGTAATCCGGCAGGCCTCGCTTCAATGCTTCCTCATCATTATGACCCTGAAAGGCGTTGAGGTTTCGTGAAGGTCCTCGTCACCGGCTCCACGGGATTTGTCGGAGGGCACCTAGTCTCCGCCCTGATACGGGCGGGCCACGACGTACGCTGCCTCCACAGGCATTCTTCAGACCTCTCCGTCCTGGAAGGGCTGGAGGTGGAATTGCAGATGGGGAATGTGCTCAACCTGGAAGACCTCCGTTCGGCCGTGGGTGGGGTGGATGCTGTAGTACACCTGGTCGCCATCATCCGAGAGAGGGAGGCCACGTTTGAAGAGGTGAACGTTCAGGGCGTGAAGAACCTCCTAAGGGCCTGTAGGGATACCAAGCCGCGAATCATCCATATGGGCGCCCTTGGAACCGGTAGGGGCTCCCGCAGCAGGTATTCCAGGAGCAAGGCAGCGGGAGAGAGGCTCGTGAGGGACAGTGAGCTTCCGCACACAATTCTGAGGCCCTCCCTCATCCTCGGCCCAGGAGGCGATTTCACCACGAGATTCGGCTCCCTCATAGAGCGATACAGGAAGGTCCCCCTCATCGGGCCTGGGGAGAGCCTCCTTCAGCCCCTCTACGTTGGAGACGTGGTCAAGGCCACGATTGCCGCCCTGGTGAGGGAGCAGGGCAGGGTCTGGGATCTGGTAGGTCCCGAGAGGGTTACCTGGAACGAACTGGTCGTAAGGGTCGCCCAGGTCGCTGGGTTGACGCGTTCCATACGCCATGTCCCTCTTCGCCTCGCACGCTTTGTCTCCAAAGTCTCCTCTTTCCTTAGCGGAGAACCTCTCGTAACTGAGGATGAACTGATTCTCATGCAGGAGGATGTGTATGGCGACACGAAGGACTTCGTGGACCTGACCGGAGATGAGCCGATGGCTCTTGACGACTGTTTGGAGAGGGCCTTCGGTTCCGGAAGAGTTGGAGTGCAATCCTAGCCCTCTCGAGATCTGGAGGATTCCAACGGAACGGGTCTGGACTGGTAACGCTTATGTATCTCGATTCGCTTCCAGTCCCCGGAGGGGGAGGAGTTGCCACGGCCCACGGTTGCCCAGAGGATTCTAGTGCACCTCTCCCTCTTCTCCAGATTCCTTGAGGAGTACGAGTGCCCCAGTGAGGTGTCGCAGAAGGGCATCTCCTCCGACCTTGGAATGAGCAGGTCCCACGTGGCTCTCGAGCTGAAGAAGCTTCTGAAGGAGGGTCAACTAGAGACTCGCCTGGCCCATGTAACCGGTGCGAAGAGCCGGAGGAAGGTGTACTTCCTGGCACTCTCTGGAGAGAGGATCGCTGCCTCCTTGAAGGAGAGAGCACGGAACTCGGAGGCCCGCTGGATCGACGTAGAGGGAAGGATCCGGGAGGGGAAGGGCGCCGAGCTCCTGCAGCTCTGTCGAGGCCTGGATAGGCCGATGACGTCTGTCTACGGAGCCCTACTGGAGGGTGAGGTGGTGGACCTTCGGGAGGAGAGGCTTTACCATCCTGACGTTCCAGCTCCCGACATAGTGGGAAGGTCGCAGGAACTCGAGCAGCTGAGGAAGTGGCTGCAGGATGGCCCTCCCATGCTCGTCATCGAGGGACTGCCTGGCATAGGGAAGACCCTCCTTGCGAGAGGCCTCTTCCATGAGGTCGATGGAGGTCTATGGATCCAAGTGTTCCCATTTCACGGCGCCTCCTCCCTGTTCTCCTCCATTGCCCATGGCCTCGCCTCTCGGGGAAGGCCGAGGCTGCTCTCATATCTCAGAGGGCAACCCCCCGACCTGGTGGAGGTAGGAATGCTTCTCTCTCGGGAGGCGGCGGGCAACCTGCTCGTCTTCGACGATGTGACCTCGACTTCAGCCTCCCACATTCTCCGCCTCTTCCTTGAGAACCCGCCTCCCGGCTGCAAGGTGCTGCTGACGGCTCGTAGACGGCCGGACTTCCTCAAGGCGGAGGACTTCCTCTCAGGTACAGTAGATGAGATGACGCTGAGCGGGCTGACACTGGAGGAGAGTCGAGAGTTCCTCGGACGGCTGGGACGACGTGAAGCCGAGGTCGAGAGGATTTACGAGATCACGAGAGGGCATCCCATGCTATTGAAGCTCACAGCGGCCAGCTCCGCCCAGCCCAAGGCGGCGGAGGTGGAGGCCTCCTTTCTGGATGAGGTTCTGGCAGAGCTGGAACCCACTGAGGAGGAGATCATCACTCTGGCCTCCGTCTTCCGCAGACCGGTTCCCCTGGAGGCCCTGCAAAACGCCGGTGTTCGAGCCCTAAGGTCCCTCGTCAAGTCCGGTCTGCTCATGCGGCATGGGGAGCTGTACGAGGTCCATGACATCCTGGCCCCGCTCATCAGGAGGCACAGTGGCCGGAGCCTCAGGAAGGCCCACCTCCACGCCTCCAGGTTCTGGAGATCCCGAGCTCAATGGATGGAGGTGCTCTACCATCTGGCCGCCGTCGGCCGAGGGCGTCGACTCCTCCATCTGGCAGAGGAGAGGATCGACGACATCCTGGAGCAGGGACAGGCGTCTGAGCTACTGGAGCTGTTGGAAGGGTTGCCCGGGGATGGGGGAGCCGCCCTCCTCTACCTCAAGGCCAGAGCCCTGGACTACCTGGGGCGGTGGACCCAAGCCCTGCTCAGCCTAGAGAAGGGAATCGAAGGAGCACCATCGACGCAACGCATCCTCATGCTCCTCCTTCGGGGGAGGCTTCACAGCAAGCGGGGAGAGTTCACGGATGCGAAGGAGGCCTTCGAGGTCGCTGCCGACCTTTCACTACAGGAGGGGAGGAAGACCGAGCTGGGTATGGCCCGCTATGGCCTGGGAATCGTGCATAGGAAGATGGGCGATCTGGAGCGGGCATCCGCCTTCATGCAGGAAGCCCTGGACATCTTCGCGACCACTGGAGCAGATGCGGAACTGGGGCGGGCGCGGATGGAGATGGGCGTGATCCACCTGCAAGCAGACAATCCCGAGGATGCGGTCAACTGGTTCGATCGCTCCAAAGGCCTCCTCTCCGCCCAAGGGGTAGACTCCGCGTACCTGAACAACAACCTCGGCATAGCCTATAGCAAGCTCTCGAGGCCAGAGGACTCATTGAAGGCCTTTGAGGAGAGCATAAGACTAGCCGAGAACGTCGGCATGGTGAGGGCAGAGGGATATGCCCTGGCCAACGCCTCCGATGTCTACATAGGCGCCGGGCAGATCGAGAGGGCTCAGGACTACTGTGAGAGATCCCTCAAGATCTTTGTGCAGCTTGGGGATCCCGTCATGATATCCGCATGCTATGCCAACCAGGCCAAAGCGGAGAGGGCGACGGGAAACCTGGCGAAGGCAGAGAAGCTCTACGGTGAGAGCCTTCGGACGCTGGAAGGGACCAAGGCTCCCTATAGTCTGGCTGCTCGCTGGCTGGAGGTCAGTGACCTCTACGAAGAGATGGGGAAGAGCTCCAAGGCCAGCGAACTGCGCTCCAGGGCTCACGATGTGCTGAAGGAGGATCGAACCTCCCCCACCAGAAGTTAGGACAGAACCTCCCGTATTCTCTTCAGCGCCTCTCGAACGTTATCTTGGGAGGTGGCGAAGGAGAGGCGGATGTATCCCTCTCCCTCATCCCCGAAGGCACCTCCGGGAATAACGGCCACCAGGGCCTTTTCGAGTAGCATCTCGGAGAAGTCCAGGGACTTGATGGGATCCTCGTAGCTGACCCAGGCGTAGAAGGCCCCTTGCGGCTCCTGGCAGCTCAGACCCGGGATCTCGTTCATGCCCTTCACCATCACTTCCCTCCTGCGAGCGAACTTCCTGACCATCTCCTCCACGGGACCTTCTGGCCCTCGTAGGGCGGCCACTCCTCCCTTCTGGGCAAAGGAGGTGGCGCAGGTGATGGAGTGCTCCTGCACGGTGCTCATGGGATCGAGCAGGTGCCCCGGGGCGACGGCCCAACCTAGCCTCCAACCGGTCATGGCGTAGGTCTTGGAGAAACCGTTGATCGTGACGGTCCGCTCGAAGGCTCCAGGGAATGAGGCGATGGAGTGGTGACTCTCGCCGTACAGGATTCTCTCATAAATCTCATCTGTCACGATCACCAGGTCATGGTCCTCCGCCAGGTCGGCGATTCCCTTCAATGACTCCAGGTCGTAGACGCTGCCCGTCGGATTGTTTGGGGTGTTCACGATGATCATCCTGGCCTTTGGGGTGATCCTCTCTCCCACAGCCTCCGGCGTCATCTGGAAGCCATCCTCCTCCACGCAGGGGACGGGCACGGGACGTGCATTCGCCATCTGAACCATGGGAAGGTATGAGACCCAGCCTGGATCCGGAAGCAGGACATCCTCCCCCGCTCCCGAGAAGGCAAGTGTGGCGGCGAAGAGGGCGTGTTTTGTGGGACTGACCATGACGTTCTCAGGACCGCACTGGATGCCGTTCTCCTGCTGGCTCTTCTCCGCTATGGCCTCCCTCAGCTCCCCAATCCCCCTGGAGGGGGTGTACCTGGTGAAACCCTCGTCCAGTGCCTTCTTGGCCGCCTCCACGATATGGGCGGGCGTCGGGAAGTCTGGCTCTCCGATGGCCAGCGAGATTACATTCTCCCCTCGAGCTCTAAGCTCCGCCACCAGGCCAGATAGACGAACCGTGGGGGAGCCCTTGACACCTCTCATCCTCTCCGATACCATATGATCGATGAGGTAAATCATCGGGGTTAAAAGAATGTACCTTCCGGCATCAGCGATGGGCGAAGATGGCAAGCACCTCTCGGCCGATCTCCTGCAGGCGGACGAAACCGAACCGATCAAACTGTACGATGGTTCCCAGATTCAACATTGTGAGTGACTCCTCACC
>JAJISG010000164.1 GCA_022848835.1 Thermoplasmatota archaeon
CGGATCTTGTACGTAGAGCCAGCGGGAACCACTCTCTCCTCACCAGCCCTCTTTGCGATGTAATTGAGGGCCCTGATCGCGATGTCTCCCATCAGCATGTACACCTTCACCTTAGGAAACAGGGCAAGCTCCTTCTCCAGGATGTGAGAGCATTCCTTGATGGTGCTCGCCTTGATTCCATATCCTGTCTTTCCGCATTTCACGGCGGTGGTGAGGTACACGCCCAAATCGAGGATGTCCTCAATGGTCGAGACATCGGCACCGACATCGTTGAACGCCTGGACGGTGGTCTGCTCAAACAACGACTTTCCACCGGCGTAGTAGTAGTCGCCAGCATCCGTCGGGGCAGCTTCCGAGATCATTATGATCGAGATACTCTCAGGTTTCACCTCCACGTCCGGAACGATGTAACTTTCGTGGTTCACATCAGCACATGGAAGCTCAACGCATCCTACACATTCGCTCGCCCGCATTTCTCGAGCCCCTCCCGAATCGGTCCAATCCGTTGCTGGTCCCAGCAGAGAGAATTCGACGTATGTATTTTGCGGTCCGTGAACTCTGGATCAGTCCGAATCTGTCGGTCAAATCCGGGCAGCCCCATTGCTTAGACGACACGGGAACGACATGTTAGAGAAGACGGCCGGTGTCCCGTCTGCTCTCTATGTGGAGGAGTCTTGAGAGTTCGCAAGTTCTCGCGGGCTAGTCCTCTCCTCGACGACCGCTTTCCGGTATTCCGCTGGCACTTCCATCCGCCTTTAGGAGTCAGTCGGTCTTAGGTTAGCTACCACTTCACGGTAGTAGTTAGACTCATATAGCTCGCCATACTATCCTTCCGTAGATGTCGGAAGTCAGGGTACTAGCCAATGTACTCTTGGAGGAGGCAGTTCAGGGGTCCATGGACCAGGTCAGGGGGTCGCTACGGGCAATCGGCTTGAGTGGGTACGCCGCGGACGCGTTCTGCGCACTTGTCCGGGTGGCCGAGGCCACCGCCGGGGATCTGGTCTTGAAGACTCGTATCCCGGACTCGAAGATCTACTACGCCCTAAATGAGCTCGTCAAGATGGGCCTTGTTGAGGTCCAAGCGGGTAAGCCCAAAATGTATCGGGCCGTCTCACACCAGCAGGTCGTTGCTCGACTTCAGAGGGTCCTCGACGCGAGGCATAGGAGTGAGAAGGCCGCGGTCTCGCGGGTAGGCTCACTCTTGGAACCCATCCAGATAGCAACGAGGTCGCCATCGACTGACCTCGCCTACATAGTCAAGGGACACTCCAATGTCATCGCTCGGGCCAGGAGCATGGTGGCGTCTTCGCGGCAGGAGGTGCTCCTTATCACGTCGGAGGAATCGTTTCTTCGGAAGTTGGAGGAAGGACTGGTGAAGGTTGCGCACAAGGGGGTGAATGTTCGGCTCGCCGTCCCCGACGTCGCCCTCAAGAAGGACCTGGAGAGGCTCGCTGAAGTCCGGTCTATCGTCTGCTCCGGGAGAGTTCTCGTAGTGGACCAGCAACAGATACTCACAGCGAATCGGACGATGGACGGCGACAGCTACGGGATCACATCGACGGACGAGATGTTGGTCCGCCTCGGGCTGGATTACTGGGAGAGTCCTCGGTGTTGTGTGAGATGAATGTGGGCTCCGCCTGAGGGCTGCCCAGGACTCCCTTCGCCACTCGAGTCCTGCACTAAGGTGAAGGGAACCGCGACCATCCTGCTCTTTCAGTAGCTTCGCCATGACGAATCCCACTTCCCCAGGCGATGCCTTCTCTTCCTTTTCCTTAGCAGATGTCGTAAGTTAGGGTCAGCACCATCCTCCTGCTTGAGAAGGCGGCGAAAGAGGCCCGGAAGGAGATCGTGGGTCCTTGGCGGGACCGAGACCTCAGCGGTCATGTATCCGACGTTCTCTACACAACGGCCCAGGCAATGAAGACGAGGTCTGGCGACCCGATTAGCCAGTTCTACTCTCTGTATTCTGGAATCTCTCGCAGCTGACCATAGAGGAGATCCCTATCTTCCTTATCCTTGACAAGCTCTCCCTCCGCCTTTGCGAGATTGATGTACCTTTCACACTCCTTTCTCTCCCCTGCTGCGCTGTACGCCCTCGCCATCCCTTCGTAGGCTGATGCGAGAAAGAAGCCCCTGATGTCATTCTCTCTGATTATTTCGAGACATCTCCTGGCATGGCGCAGTGCAGACTCTGGTCTCTTCAGGGTGGCATAAACGCGAGAGATCTGCCACTCCCCAACGGCTAGGTTCCTGGGTTCCCCTATCTCGCCCCAGTGAAATCGAGAGGCATGCGCGGCGTGGACCATCCTGTCATCGTCCTCCCTCGTCCTGCTTTCCTTCTCTAAGAGTTCCCACACCTGATTGAACAGGGTGACAGCGAAATTTTGGTGGCCTTCCCGCAGTGTGTATTTCCTCTCTTCACTCATTTTCTCATCCTCAATTGCACTCAATGGCGACTGCTCTGGGTATATAAAATATGCAGGCTGGGGGCAGGGCGAGACCTGGGGCTAGCATCACCCGCGGGACCGTTGCGGGAACGAAGGAGTTGACCCAGTTCGGCTTATAGGGCGGGTGTTCGGACATGATGCTTGGATAGTAAGCGTTTGATTCCGCACCCAAACCATAGTGGATGGGCACAATCTTCTCAGGGAGTGGTTCCAGCCCGAAGTGACCTTCCTCCCCAGCCGCGTCATGCGGACCCATACTTCGTCATCATCAAGGAGAGAAAGGGGACAGCTTGTCAATCTGGAGTCTCCTCTAATCCTTCGGCTTCTGACTCCAGGAAACTGCTCAGGCTTCCCAGAACCTCCTCCCAAGCCTTCTGGTGCCATGCGCGCGCTTCCTCCCACTCAGCCCCGGTACCCCACCCGTGGTGCTCGACAAGGACACGCGTGGTTCCATCCTCACTGGAGAAGGTCACCAGGACGGAGGTCAGAGAGGCTGAATCATTCATCAGCCGCTCAAATCGATCCGGCCCTCTCCAAGTGAATCCAAGGCGCTTCTTGGGTTCGAATGTAGTGAAGGCACACCCCTTGGTACACTGGTGCTCATGGTCGGTTGGATCGAAGAACAACTCAAAGGCGCCACCGACACGGGCCTCTAAACGAGCCTCCGGGGCGAACCAGGAAGTGATGCGGTCAGGTCGGGTCCAAGCCGACCAGACGCGATCTATTCGTGCAGGGATGGCAACTGCGATTCGTATCGGCTCCATGGCTCTTCACCTGGGATGGTCCTGGATGTTCATATCGTTTCGTCTAATCGTTCAACAAGAGTAGCCTTGTGTATTTGAAACGTACCAGATGATCCTTCCCAGATCTTCTCGGCCTCCAGCACCTCGAGTCTAGATGAGAAGTTTGGGGCGTCGAGGGGTGTAGAGCATGGAGAGATTCAGGAATCTGGGAGCACTGCGAGAGCAACTAGCAGATGGATGGTCCAGGGAAGGACTGCCAGAGCCGAATCTGTCGCCCGAGATGGCCGGGAACTTTGAATCCGTCACGGATTACCAGAGGCTCAGCAACGCGGTCTGGAAGAGGACGTCGCGGGAGGGGCGACCCCGCAGCTACTCGCCTGACAGAGAGGCCTGCCAGGTCATCCGCCCGGCCATCCAGGAATGGGCGTACTAGCTGGGCCCTGAGGATTCCGATTGTGCTCGAGGCGAGGAGGGGGGCGGTATGAAGTACCCAACGGAGAGGATGTGATGCGGTTGGTGCACGGCTGGCCATGACTCCGGTTCAAATCCGGGCAGCCCCACTGATTTCAGCGAGGGCTCTCTGAGTCCTCCAGACATCGTGATCCAGCACCGTGCCGGGTCCGAAATGATAAAAGAGGTTCCATCATTCGGAGGGCCGTGCTCGATCTGCTTACATTCAGAATCATCGCAGGTTTCCTGCTGGC
>JAJISG010000165.1 GCA_022848835.1 Thermoplasmatota archaeon
TGTAGACGAGGGTTCCCTCGGGCATCTTACCGATCTCCATCACGTTGCCTCTGTCTACAGGACCTGCTCCTATGGTGACCTCCTGACCTTCGTACATGCCGTCCGGGGCGATGAGGAGGTACTTTCCTTGGGGAAATCTGACGCGGGCAAGGGGCGCGGACCGTCCAGGAGCATGGAGCAGATCCTCCACCACACCCTTAGCATCACGCAAGGGAGGAAGGGAAACGGAGCCGAGATGCCTATGGCTGGGGGACCTGAAGGTGGGTGATCCCCTGCCTCGCCTCTGTGCGATGATTCTCTTTCCCATGGCATCCCCTAGAATATGCCGATTCTCATCCCGATCTCCTCGGCTGAGTAGCCCTCTTTGAGCTGAATGATAGCATGCTTCCCATCTCTCTTAATATGGGTGTTCACCTTTTCTACTTTGGCCTCAAAGAACTTCTCGAAGGCCGCCCGTATCTCCACTCTCGTGGCACTCCTCTTGACGACGAACTCCAGCTTGTTGCCGTCCTTGAAGCCCTGGGCTGCAGTGCCGGAGAGGAAGTTCAATGATTTCTCCGTCACAATGGGGTAGAGCAGAATCTCGTGAGGGTCCGTCAAGATGACCAGCTTCCTATCTCATTAAGGGTGTTCTGGCTAAAGAGGGCAAGCCTGCCAGGCATTCCTCCCGGGGCAAGCACCTCTGCATTGAGGCCTGAGGGGTCGATGACGTCGACACCAGGAAGGTTTCTGAAAGCCCTGCCTCCAGTGCAGTCTCTCGGGAGGACCAACAGGGGGCCCCTCTTTCTCCGGTACCGGCGACCCCTCATCTTCCCTCTGCCCGCCCTCACCTTCTTCACGGCCGCCCTAGCCACATCCTCATACAGGCCGAGCCGCTGAAGGAGCTCCTCTGCTTCTCTGGTGCTCTTCAGATCCTCCACCTTCCTATCCATCACCACAGGCAGGGAGATGCCTTCCTGGAAGCGATGACCGCGCTCCGCGACGAGAGTTTCATTGGCGGTAGCGGCCAGGGCGGAGGCACGAGCCAGGCGCCTCTCCTTCCTGTTCAGCTTCTTGCTCCAGTCCCTTTCTGGCCGCGGAGGATGCGCCCTCCTGCCTCCCACGGTGCCTGGGGCCTGGGCAGCCCGCCGGCTGTCCTTCAACCTGGGTACCCTGGAGACGCCCCGACCCTTGCCCCACCAGGATACTGAGTGTCGCAGCCCAGAGCGGGGGCTCGGACCGTAGGGCTGTCTCCTGTTGGCCCGGAAGGCGTCCACCGCCCTCTTGATCAGGTCCGGACGCACCTCCGACCGGAAGATGGGAGGAAGGTCCAGTACATCGAGGATACCGCCGTCCAGGGAGTAGAGGTAGACCTGATATTGTTTCCGCTCGGGTTGCTCAGGCCGCTCCTCCTCTAGGACCAGGTATTCCTCTGACTCTATGAAGGAGATGAGCCTCTTCCTCAACTCGTCGACCTTGCCTGAGGAGTCAAGTCCGAAATTCTCGCACCACTCCACGAGCTCGGCCTTCCTCGCCTTCCTGACATCCTTGGCCTCGATCTGGGGCAACTCCTCTCGTTCATCCACCATGTTAGGCACCTTGCTTGGACGTGAGGGAGACGTAGGTCAGCTCGGGCTGCTCCACCAGCTTGACCCTATCCGCCCTCATGGGGTCCCGGAATCGAACCAGCCGTTTGCAGGGCCCGGGGACAGAGCCCTTGATGAGTAGATAGCTGTTCCTCACCTCTCCATACCTCAAGAAACCTCCATCTGGTGTTATCTCCGCGCCGTCTTCGCCCACCTTGAGTATCAGCTTGTTGTACTCCGTCCTCTGGTGGTAACCCACCTGGCCAGCCTGAGGGACGGTGGGCCTGGTGTACCCGGGCGTGAAGGTGCCCAGAGTCCCTACCCTTCTCCGGATCTTGCTGTCCTTGTGACTCAGGATCTTTATGCCCCACCGCTTGACGGCCCCCTGGAAGCCCTTTCCCTTGGTGATGGCAACCACGTCCACGAGCTGGCCTTCGCCAGCAAAGTCGCTGAAGGTGACCTCCTTGCCCAGTATGGCCTTGGCGTACTCCGCCCTCTCCTCGATAGTTCCTCCGCCAATTCTGGTCTCCATCAGGTCAGGCTCCTTCTTGGGGATGCCTCTCACCAGCTTGGGTTGAGTGTAAGTGAGGATCCTGACTTCATCCACATCGGCGAGGTTCAGTCGGGCCCAGGCCGCCGTGGGATCGTATCTCTTTGGAAGGGGTAACCTTCCGGCCAGCTCCCGGTCCAAGCTCTTCGCCCAGACTTCACCGTAGACTCTCAGGCCTTGAGCGCTCTCCCGGTAGAGCCTCACGGCAGCTACACGCATCGGTGGTGTCTCAATCACAGTCACGGGGACCTGAATCTCCTGACCGGCGGTGGTACTGTGGGGATTAAAATCAACCATGAGAACGTGGGTCATTCCAGCCTTGTACCCAGCGAAGGACTGGAGCTTAGAGCCTCCGCTAATCTCGGGCCAAGAGGCGAGGTGTGGAACCTCCTTCCTGGCCCTCTTGCGGGGCGAGTAGGCCATGGAGCCATGTCTGGGTCTTCGGACGGTGGGCATCTGTTGTCTCCGATGATTGGAGGAAACGCCTTCCGCGGCGGTGTCGTGACGCTTCCTGCGGCCCATAAGCCCAAGGCTGCATTGCTGGGGTCGACTCTCCCAGGGCGTCTGACCCCGCCCGATGAGCTTTGAAGAGGTCGTCCATATTTAACCATTTTGTCATGATGCCAGCCGCGACATTCCACACTCTAGCCTTCCTCATGGCACTCCTATCGCCTCTGATAACATCGGCTAAATGTTTATATGCAGCCCTGCGAGGTTGCATCTGAGGGCATGGAAGTAAGACGAATGAAGATGAAGGTGTGTCTCGTGGGGGAGGCAGCAGTCGGAAAGACGAGCCTGATTCGTCGATTCGTCCACGATAACTTCGATGACAAGTACATCCAGACCCTCGGCACCAAGGTCTCTAAGAAGGAGATTGTCCTGGACATGCCCTCCGGGGATGGTGAGATAATGGTCGATATGACCGTATGGGATATCATGGGGCAGAAGGGGTTCCGGGAGCTCCTGAAGGAGGCGTACTTCTACGGTGCGAAGGGCATCATCGCCGTCTGTGATCTGACCAGGAAGAGCACCCTGGATGACCTAGACGACTGGGTCGAGGGCGTTTACAGCGTGGCGGGAAGGGTCCCCGTCGAGATCTTCGCCAACAAGGTGGATCTGAAGAAGAAGATGGAGATCGACGGAGGCGAGATAGAGCAGTTCTCCAAGGCCTATGATTCACCATGGCACTTCACCAGCGCTAAGACCGGAGAGAACGTGGAGGATGCCTTCACCAGCTTGTCCAAGAGGATTGTGGAGGAGATGCTCTCCCAGAGGGTCCTCGAAAGGGCGGAACAGTAGAATCACGGGTGATACGCTCGTGGGAATTGTTATCTCCTACCTGTCTAGAGTATATCACAATGGCCGTCCAGCAAGCCGTCGAAAGTAAGGTGTACAGGGCGAAGGTGTGCCTGGTGGGCGAGTTTGCCGTAGGGAAGACCAGCCTGGTCAATCGATACGTCCGCAACGTCTTCCACGATAGGTACTTCGCCACCATCGGAGCCAAGATAACGAAGGCGGAGGTGACGCAAGGGGGTGAGGACTCCTCCCAGCTAATCATGACCATCTGGGACATCATGGGTGAGAAGGGATTCCGGGAGCTGCTCAAGGAGGCATACTTCGATGGCGCCAATGGTGCCCTGGCCGTGTGCGACCTGACGAGATCCGACACCCTGGATGAAACTGAAGCCTGGATCTCGGCGATCTTCAGAATTGCCGGCAGGATTCCCATCGTCATCGTGGGCAACAAGACAGACCTGGAGGACAGGATAAAGATTCACGAAGATGACATCGCTGCCTTCGCCAAACGTCATTCCTGTCCGTATGTCATCACCAGTGCGAAGAGCGGGGAGAACGTCCAAGCAGCTTTCAAGGCCATATCCAAGCTCATTGCGAAGGGAAGCTAAATCCGAGAGGTGGCCCCTCTGACCAGTCAGCTCCCCAGAAACGCAGGCAGGTATCGGTCGTGATAACGACATCTATAGCATTTTATAATCGGAAGCGAAGTATGCAAATTGCTTCTAGGAAGTGTCAAGATGCCGAACATCGATAAGATGAAGGTCAAGATCTGTCTCGTCGGTGAGGGAGCGGTAGGCAAGACCTGCACGATTCGCCGATTCATCCACGACGAGTTCGACGATAGATACATCTCCACTCTGGGGGCAAAGGTCTCCAAGAAGGAGCTTGTCGTCCAGCGCGGGAATGGAGGCAACCTGGAGGTTGGCATGACCATATGGGACATCATGGGTGAGAAGGGATTCCGGGAGCTACTCAAGGAGGCGTACTTCCATGGAGCCCAGGGCCTATTGGCAGTCTGTGATGTGACGAGGAGAGATACCCTACATGATCTGCACGAGTGGGTGAAGGCCGTCTTCAAGGTCACCGGGGAGATACCGGTCCACCTGATGGCAAACAAGATAGACTTGAAGGACCGGATCAGCTTTGACGAGGGAGAGCTGAAGAAGGTCGCGGCTAAGTACGATTCTCCATACATATACACCAGCGCGAAGACTGGTGAGAATATCCAGGATGCCTTCCAGAAGCTTGCAGAGATGATCGCCCAGAGGATGGCCGCTCCTTAGCATCCGGCCTCCCTTCACCGTAGTTTCCGCCTTGACTGGTGGCATGCAGGTCGTAGACCCATTGTCTTAGGGGCCTCCTCCTAGACATGTTCAAATACGACTCTTCAATTCTCATACATAAGCGAAGCCTCCCGTCCCTTCGCCCCCTCCATCATTTCAAGATAACCCTTCATCACCGGAGTCTATAATTGGAGAATAAGTTTAATAAGATGTAGTCCTTATTTCAGAGTGGTTATATCACAGGATGACACTGGATGACCGAGAGTAGTTATCACGCAGCCGCTGACGACCGCATGCCTTCTGTTGACGATTGGATCGAGACCCAGACTTTCGAGTCCACTGCCGACATCAAGATTCCTGAAAGGCTAGTGGATGAGGTCATAGGGCAGGAGGAGGCGGTCGAAGTCGCCAGGAAGGCAGCTGATCAGAAGCGACACGTCATGCTGATAGGCGATCCAGGCACAGGCAAGTCGATGTTGGCACGGGCCATGTCTGAGCTTCTGCCAGCTGAGGAGCTGCAGGACATTATCGTCTATCACAACCCAGAGGATGTCAACGAGCCCAAGATAAGAGTCATCCCCGCGGGGAAGGGGAAGGAGATCGTTCATGCCCACAAGGCAGAAGCCATGAAGAGGAAGGAGCAGCGGACATCTATGATGACGACCATCATCGTAGTCATCGTCCTGATGTCGGCCCTCCTTGCGTTCCTCATTAAACCTCCGAACCCGATGGTCCTTCTCTTCGGAATCCTGGTGGCTGCCATCATATTCATGGCCACGAGGTACACGGGCAATAGGCAGGATATGCTCGTCGTCCCCAAGCTGCTCGTCGGCCACGATCCCGACGATATGCCTCCTTTCGTGGACGCTACAGGCTCTCACGCTGGTGCCCTTTTGGGTGATGTGAGGCACGATCCCTTCCAGTCGGGGGGCCTAGAGACCCCTGCCCACGAGAGAGTCGAATCGGGGGCCATCCACAAATCTCATAAGGGAATCCTGTTCGTCGATGAGATTAACATCCTGCGGCTGGAGAGCCAGCAGAGCCTACTGACCGCCTTACAGGAGAGGAAGTTCAGCATCATCGGTCAGAGCGAGAGGAGCGCGGGCGCTATGGTAAAGACCGAGCCCGTCCCCTGCGACTTCATCTTGGTGGCGGCTGGAAATCTAGACGCATTGTCCGGTATGCATCCAGCCCTCAGATCGAGAATCCGTGGATATGGATACGAGGTGTACGTCAAGAGTACCATGCCGGATACCGTGGACAACCGGGAGAAGATGATTCGGTTCGTCGCCCAGGAGGTCACCAAGGACGGGAAGATCCCGCACTTCGATAGGAGCGGCGTCCTAGAGATCATGCGGGAGGCCCAGAGAAGGGCCGGTCGCCGAGGTCAGCTGACCCTCCGTCTCCGCGAACTGGGCGGCTTGGTTCGGGTCGCGGGGGACATAGCCCGAGAGCGGGGAATGGCCAACACCACCGCCGATCACGTCCTCTCAGCCAAGAAGATGGCGAGGAGCCTGGAGCAGCAGGTGGCCGACAGGTACATCGAGAGGAGGCGGGACTACAAGACCTTCGTCACCGAGGGTACCCAGGTGGGCGTGGTGAATGGCCTGGCGGTCCTCAACGCCGATCCCAGTATGGCAGAGTTCTCGGGCATCGTGTTGCCCATCGTGGCCGAGGTGACTCCCGCCCAGAGCAGGAACGATGGTAAGATCATCGCCACTGGCCGTCTGGGAGAGATAGCCAAGGAGGCTGTCCAGAATGTGTCGGCCCTCATCAAGAAGTACACTGGAGAAGATGTGAGCAACTACGACATCCATGTCCAGTTCGTGGGTACCCACGAGGGAGTCGAGGGAGACAGCGCTTCCATCTCCGTGGCAACAGCGGTCATCTCCGCCCTCGAGGAGGTGGAGGTGGACCAGACAGTAGCCATGACCGGTTCTCTGAGCATAAGGGGACAAGTCCTTCCAGTGGGTGGGATAACCGCCAAGGTGGAGTCCGCCGCTGAGATGGGATTCAGAAAGGCCCTCATCCCCAAGGCCAACATCAACGACGTCCTGATAGAGAGCGAGTACGTGGATAAGATAGAAATCGTTCCTGTGGAGACGATGAAGGACGTTCTGGATCACGCTCTGGTGGGGCCGAAGAAGAGTAGCTTGATCAGAAAGCTGGCGACCATGGTATCTCCCAGGACCAAGCCTGGTGTGCCTCGGGACAGGGCGGTCCCTCAGTAGGGGTGGTCCCTGCGTTGGGTTACCCCAACTACCGTGGATTTTCCGTCGCGCCTTCGATGAAGCCCCTGCATGGCGGGCTCACGTCCACATCCGTGGTTGGAGATTCTCAACCATGAAGGATGAGCGACAAGATCGACTGGTACGTGAGCAGCTTGGATGACAGAG
>JAJISG010000166.1 GCA_022848835.1 Thermoplasmatota archaeon
GCTCCCTCTCAACGATCCTCCTGCCAAGGATCCGGAAGGCCTCTTCCACTCTTTCTCCCGTTTTCGCGCTTGTGAAGAGATGCGGTGCTTTGAGCAGTTCTGAAATCCTCAGGATCTTATTCTCTCCGTAAGTAAACCGACCCCTCAGGTCGATTTTGTTTACAACTAGGACCCACGGAATCTCACCAACCGTTCCGCTGACGGTCCTCCACCAGGACCTCAGGACCTCAAGCGAACTCCTCCTGGTGATATCACAAACGGCTAGAATTCCCTGGGCTCGGTAGAAGTAGGCTTCCTTCAGGAGCTGCCTGGATCCCTTGTCTCCCATGATGTCCCAAAGAATCATACTCATCTCCACCTCCAAACCCCTCTCCGGTATGCTTATGAATGTCTCCTTCTTGGAGAACCTGGCTTGCAGGGTGGCCACATAGGCATCGTCGAACTTGTTCAACACATAGCGACCTATGGTACTCGTCTTTCCAACAGCTGGCTCCCCCACGAGACAGATCTTCGTCTTCATACCGATCTTCTTTGTCATGGCGCCAAAGCTCGTAGTGGATCACTGGGTGGCAGAGTTTTATTATTTCTCCAGTGATTATCGTAGGAGGAACAACTTCCAGGGGGTCCAACCATTTGAACAGGCTTTGGGTTCGTCCATCCCCCGATAGCTTTCACGTGAGGGATGATGCACATGTTTGCGATGTGAGCTTCCTGTTCAACGAAGACACAACGAAGTCCGCCATCGTCGCCACAAGTTTGCGTTCCCGATTCTCGTAGGGCATGGAGAGGGTGGTTGTTGCTGAGATGAAGAAGGAAGAGATCAGGCGGGAGATATGGGCTCTGCTGGAGGAGAGGAAGGTGTCCCGTTTTCCGTTCCCCACAGTCGGACGCATTCCGAATTTTGAGGGTGCCAGGCAGGCTTCCAGGCAGCTAACGAGCCTGGACTGCTGGCAGGATGCTAGATCTCTAAAGGCAAACCCGGACAGTCCTCAACGGTCCGCTCGCCGCCTTGCACTCTCAGAGGGCAAGACCGTCTACATGGCTGTTCCTCGACTCACGCAGAGGAGCTGCTTCTTGGAACTTGACCCGCGGGCGATCGCGACTCCAGAGAGGGCTGCTACCATCAAGGGAGCCTTTGCGCTAGGACGCCCAGTCAGGCCAGATAGGATTGGGACTCTGGACTTGGTCCTTGCGGGGTCCGTCGCTGTGGATTACGAGGGAGGACGCCTGGGAAAGGGTGGTGGATACTCCGATCTGGAGTATGCCCTTGGCCGCGAGTATGGCTTCCTGGAAGAAAGGACGCCTGTGGTGACGACGGTGCACCCCCTCCAGCTGATACGGGAGGGGATTCCTATGTCCGTGCATGACATCTCCGTGGATTTCGTGGTCACACCCAAAGAGGCTCATCGAATGAAGCCCCACCACCCTAAACCACAAGGCATCCGGTGGGATATCCTCCAGGAGGAGATGCTAAACCGGATACCCATCCTCCTGGAGATAAGACGGAGGACGAATGAGGGACACCGGAAACAATGATAGAGGAAGCTTTTTACCCGCAGGCTCGATTGTTGTTAGGGTCAGGAGACGGTGGGCGGCTGACGGTGCCTTCTGGCGCTGAGGAAAGTCCCCCCTCCTTTGTGCGCGGCCCCGCGCAAGCGGGGGTCCTGAGAGGGACGGCAAGGGCGCAGAAACGACACAGCTCGGGACGAGGATGAATCGCCCGGCGAGGACGTTGTTCCGGGATTTGGTGAGACGGCGACACCCCGCAGGAGCAAGGCCAAACAGGCTGTAAGCCGGGTAGGCCGCTTAGTCCAATGCCGCCTAGAACAGAAGGGGGCTTACGACCGTCACCTGGCCCCTCATTCCCCTTATTGTTCATCAAGGCAAGCCGGAATCGTGGCCAGAGAAGGACGGAAGGGGGGCCTACGGCGGTGACCTGGCCTAGTGCACATTCTTCATAGCAGAGCTAGTGCATCTTCTTTGCCGTGATCGTCCGGACAACAGAATATCGATTCCGGGCTTCAATGGATACACGTATTGCCCCGAGGGTTACCCTTCCTCGGTTCTCTCAAGCGAGTGCATGTGCGAGGATGTGTACTCCTCCACTGAGGCCTCTGTCTACGATGTTGCTTTCACGCGGTCATCGTGTGAAATGCTCGCCAGCTTCTCGACTTCCCTTACGTCCAGTCCAAGACCCTCAGCCACACGACTACCATAGTCAGGATCTGCTTTGAAGAATAGGGCTGTCTGACGAAGCTGTATGTGCTTCTGTGCCCCACCGAGATGGTCGACGATATTGCCTATCAGGTTCTCTCGGTCCAGATCGGTCATCACATCGCCATATAGATTCCCGGGTTGCACAAAGTCATCGTTTGGATACGAATAGGGATGGCGATCTGCCTTTCCTGAGATTTTGAAGGGCGGTTCCTTCGCGGTGATGTCCGGTTCCGGCCCTTTGTATGTATTCGGCCAATAATTCGGTCCACCACCAAGATTCGAATCTGTGCGCATGAATCCGTCGCGTTGATAGCTCGTCTCAGGTGCGTTCTTGGGTGCGTTTATTGGAATCAAGTGGTAGTTGGGTCCCAGTCTGTGGAGGTGGGTATCGTGATACGAGAATAGACGGGCCTGCAGCATCTTGTCTGGCGAAGCGGCAATGCCTGGCACTAGGTTGCCCGGACAGAACGCTGCTTGCTCAACCTCTGCGAAGTAGTTCTCAGGATTCCGGTTCAGAACCAGCTTGCCGATTTCGATTGGTGGGAAGTCAGCATGGGGCCAAACCTTGGTGATGTCCAGTATATCCCAACGGTAGTCCTCAGCCTCCTCGGGGGTCATCGTCTGCATCTGGAGAGTCCAGGACGGGTAGTCTCCACGCTCAATGGCCTCGTGGAGATCTCTCGTGGCGTGGTCTGGGTCCTTGGCGCGCATGACGTCCGCCTCCTGTCGGGTGAGGTTCTTGATGCCCTCGTCGGTCTTGAAGTGATACTGCACCCAGAAGTGTTCTCCTTTCTCATTGTACCACTTGAATGTATGGCTGCTGTAGCCATTCATGTGTCGATATGTCGCAGGGATGCCACGATCGGAAAAGAGAATGGTCACCTGGTGAATCGACTCAGGCGTCAGGGAAAGGAAATCCCAGAACATGTCCGGATCTTTGCAGTTGGTGACGGGATGACGCTTCTGCGTGTGTATGAAGTCCGGAAACTTCAGCGGGTCACGTATGAAGAAGACCGGAGTATTGTTGCCGACGAAGTCGTAGTTGCCCTCCTCTGTGTAAAACTTCACTGCAAATCCCCGCGGGTCACGCTCAGCGTCTGCAGATCCCTTTTCTCCTCCCACAGTGGAGAAGCGGGCGAATACTTTGGTTCTCTTCCCTACTTCAGAAAGGAATTTCGCCTTAGTGTACTCGGTAACATCTGCAGTCACCTCGAAGTATCCATATGCACCAGCCCCCTTTGCGTGTACTACACGTTCAGGGATACGTTCACGATCGAAGTGACCAAGCTTCTCCAGCAGGTGAACATCCTGCATTAGAACAGGTCCTCGTTCTCCGGCGGTGAGGCTGTTCTGATCATCGCCGACAGGTATCCCGAAAGCAGTAGTTAGTCTCTTCTTTCTCTTATTGGTCACTGCAATCCTCCCCCTTTTCATTCTCAGAAAATAGCAACCAGAAATGGTCGATGGGGCTCATAAGGATTTCGGTGTGACGTTCATCGCTGTGCTATCCCGTAATCTCGAACAATGGCAGACGCGCAGCCCGGACGTGCACAAGGAAAGGGGGGTTCCGCTCAGCTGTCCACCTCCCAGAACCAGGGATTGGTGTACTGCAGGATCCACTCCTCCGAAAGCTTGTACCAGAAGCCCTCATGGGGGGTGTCGTACCGCCTCCCCGTAAGGGAGAGGCTCATGTGCGGTTTCACGCGGTTGTACCACTCCACGATGACGTCGACATCGTAGTCGAACAAGGGCAGCTTCTGCCCCCCCGTCCCGTAGAACCGCTCGATCTTCCCGTTCGTTTGAGGATGGTTCACCCGAACCTTCGCGCGGGAGAAGAGGGGCGGAATACCAGAGCCTTGTGCAGGCCTACCGGGAAGCCTTTCCCCTGCCACGGGAGGAGCTCCTCGGCCTCAACGCGCTCCTCAAGACCAGCCTCCTCATCTAGGTGGGCTTCCACTGGAGGCGCTATCGCCAGGGGGGTGTTCCAGGGCCTAGCGTCTCCGGAGGAGAACGTCGAGAGGATCGAGAACGACAAGGCGATGCTCCGACTCATGGAGGACATTCCGAAGGATTCCTACTTACTAGCACCGGATTACGAGTCGTTGGGGGCGCCAAAGCACAGGCAATTTGCTTACGGGAATCTGTCGGGCGCATATGGGCTGAAGATCCCAAGACTCCTGATTCGATCGGGAGGCCAGGTCGCTCTCCTCGTCGGACCCTACATCCTCAGAGGCGCAGACCATGGGAAGTAAGTGGCCACGATGCGAGACCCAGAGCGATGGGCGAAGGCGCCCTGCGGAGGGCAGAAGGGGGCCTACGGCCGTCACCTAGCCCCTCATCTCACTGATACTCGAAGGGGTTCCCCGCTTGGTCCCCTTGAGTTCGCCTCGCCTCTTGGTCTACACAGACGGGCTTGACGGGGGAGAAGGAGACACAAGAAAGCTTGCTATTCCACCGAGGTGCCCTCAACAGGATATCCGGCCTCCTTCCACTCGTCCAGTCCCCCGTCGTAGTGCCATACATGCTTGAAGCCTGCCTTCTCCAGAAGAGTCGCAGCCCGGATACTTGCACTGCAAGCGCGATCCGAGCAGTAGCACACGATCTCATCATTGGGATCGAGGAGCTCCGCCGCCCTTCCTTGGTCGGCAATCCAAAATGAGCCTGGGATGTGCTCCGCCTCGAAGTGCCATTGATTCATTGTCATGACGAGCTTGAAATTGTCACCTTTGTCGATCCTGGCCTTCAATTCCTCCCTGCTTATGGTCCTGACCAAGTCTCTGCCTCCTTCTTCTGTGGAAGCCCGTTCTGCACTTACAGTTTTCGAATGAAAGAGGTACCCGGTCTGATGTGTCAGCGGACCAAGATCCATCAGAGACTATGTCATCTCCCCCAATCCCCTCCGCGGGCGGGTAAAAATGGGCCGATCATATGTGGCCAAGATCTCTTGTCTCTGCAGTAGGGGACATTCAATGGAATCGGTCATCGAAGTCGAACACCTTCGGAAGGCCCACGGTTCGACCATCGCGGTGAGCGATGTCTCTTTCGAGGTAGCTCGAGGGGAGATCCCTCGAGGTCTGCACATCGTCCAGGTCCCACGGCATACAGTCCGAAAGGAAGAAAAGGGGCCTCACGACTCGCAGGCTTCTGGCGCGAAAACAGTGGCCGTTTGGCGGTTCGGTTGTTGGGCGGAAAGTCGGAGCCGTTATCTGCGAGCCCCGGTGGAAGTGGATGGGCAACACTCAATCCTTTGCCAAGTTTTTTGCCAGAGGAGGACCTAAGAATGCCTTCGGCATTGAAGATTGGGATGCAGGAACAAGGCTTGGATTTGGAGTGCCAAGGGCAGGTACCAATGCGCCAACACGTGCTGCAATCTCCGCTGGAGGCCGTGCGGGGAAGGTTTGGAAGCAATGGCCCAACCGCAGCATTTCGTATTCAGGGGGTGGTTGCCATTCTTCAGGGGATGCACATACACCCCGCCCTGAGCGAGGTGGTGGAAGAGGCCTTCGGATATCTCATGTCGCCGGAGGCGTACCATCACCTGATGTCAGAAGAATACGGACTTCCGATTAGTTAGATCAGTGAGCATTGCACTTGCCGTTGAATGTTGATGATCTCATCGCTGTCAAAGTTCGCAGATTAAGCCCGAAAGAAGGACGATTCGAGAAGGTGCGATGAGACGCTCCTATAGATTCATCCATCGTCTAAATGCTTTGCAGCCCATTCCATTCCTGAAAAGAGGAGCTAGAAGAGCGTGGAGCGGCATGCTCCCTCCGTAGTCATTGCCACTCACTTTTCGGGGCCAGAGTTGTGGTTCTGGTTACCGACCCTAGGCGACCTCTGACGATACTTCCTTCTAAAGCGTTCCTTCCTCCGATCAACGAACCCCGAGACCGTCTCACATGCACCCTGCGGGCTGACACGCATTCTCTCCCGAGCGTCTCCCTGAACCTATCACTCACTTCATCCCACTCGAGAGAAGAATCCTGTACATCAGACGTTCAGATTAAGGTTGATATCGCATGCGCGCTTATTAGATTGGAGATTCGGCTCATGACACGCCAGATTATCCAGAGTCCAAATCTTCTAAAGTCCCACCCACCAGGTCAGAAATACGTTAAGAATTTCCCCATCTACGATATCACCCCGATCAGACCCCGGTTCAACAGGTCTGAATGGCGTTTTCGTGTCTGGGGTGCCGTGGAGAACGCCATAGAGTTCTCATGGGACGAACTCATGGAACTCCCGAAGGTCGATGTCACTGCCGATTTTCACTGCGTTACTGGCTGGTCCAAGGAGGCCCTGATGTGGACTGGGATTCCCACACGTCACATTCTAGACCTGGCAGGACCCAAGCTGGACGTCATCCAGGTGATGGCACACTGTATGGAGGGATACACCACCAATGTCCCTCTGGAATATCTTCAGCTGGATGACA
>JAJISG010000167.1 GCA_022848835.1 Thermoplasmatota archaeon
GGGGATCCGGACGGTAGGGATTTGAAAGGAGCATTACGATTCTTGGCACGCTACGCCTCCAATCAGGTCGCTTTATTAAAGCCCAACGCCCCCGTATCCAGCGGGACCGAGGGCAGCCGCCCAGCGCCCGGTGATGGGTCAGACTGCTCCCTGCGATCTGGGCGTCCCCTGAGCCATTCTGCTGTGAAGAATCCCCAAGATGCCCGCTATGACAAGCCCGTAGGCCCACCATCCCGCAACCAGGGAGAACCGGATCACGTCTAGCCCGCCTATTCCCAACGCGGAGTAGGCTATGGTGACTGTGCCTACTAGCATTTCCACTCCCACGCCCACGAGAATGGAGGCGCCGACCGTCGTTCTCCCATTGCCGATGACCGCCCCCACGATGGCGACGATACCCGCGAGAAAGCCGATTACCGAGATCAGCAGGGGGGTCCCACCTGCCCCGAAGGCCAGGAGAAGCAGGAGTACGATAAACAGGAGGAAGGACCACAGCATCCCTAGGACGCCCAAGACGATGCCTGAAATGAGGATACCCTCCCCCATCCTCTCGCCCGGAGGCCGAAGGCCTTCTGCAGACTTATTGGTTGCGGCGTGTCGAGCAGCTTCACCTTGACTAACCTTTCCCCTTACTTATTCCCCCACCTAGCTACCGCTGGCCGAGGACTTCCCTGAAGTCTCCCAGGCAGCCCTAGTGGCCGTGGCCGTAGGTGTGCGGATCCTTGTCGAAGGTCTCCTTGCAGCCGGCGCTGCAGAAGTAGAAGACCTCTCCTTCGTGCTCCGAGCTTCCAGCGGCCTTGTTCGGGTCCACTTCCATACCACATACCGGATCTTTTGCCATTTCATACCTCCTTTCTTCCCATTGCTTGATGCTTGGTTGAAACCTCTTCAGAAGGAGAGAGTTGGTGACCACGGTCGTGGAGGAGAAGGCCATGGCGGCCCCGGCGAAGATCGGGTCTAGCAGGAGGTTGATGAAGGGGAACAGGATACCGGCGGCCACCGGGATGAGGGCGGTGTTGTAGGCGAAGGCCCAGAAGAGATTCTGCCTGATCTTGGAGTAGGTCCGGCGGCTGAGCTGAACCGCGGCCACCACATCCCTCACGTCATCCTTCATGAGGACGATGCCTCCAGCCTCCCTGGCGACATCGGTCCCGCCTCCGATGGCTATCCCCACGTCCGCCTGGGCCAGGGCGGGCGCGTCATTGATGCCGTCCCCCACCATGCCCACGGAGTGCCCGTCCTGCTGGAGCTGCTTGATACGCTCAGCCTTCTCCCCCGGAAGCACCTCGGCCATCACCTCCTCGATGCCCAGCTGGGCCGCGATGGCCCTCGCAGTCCTCTCGTTGTCACCGGTGAGCATGATGGGCCTTATGCCCATGGCCTCAAGCGCCTCGACGGCCTGCCTGGAGTGCTCCTTGAGGGTGTCGGCCACCGCGATCATGCCCGCCAGGGTACCGCCCAGGGCGAGGAGCATCACGGTCTTCCCCTCCTTCTCCAGGGCCTGCACGCTCTTCTCCACATCGCCAGGGTCGACGCCATGGGCCTCCATGAGCTTCCTGTTGCCCAGGATCACCTTCTCGTCCCCGACGAGGGCCTTGACCCCATGACCGGGAACAGCCTCGAAATCCGTGGGATCGGGCACCTCGATGGACATCTCCTCAGCCCTTCGGAGGATCGCATCTGCCAGGGGGTGCTCGGAACCCTTCTCCACTCCAGCGGCCGAGGTCAGGACCTCCACCTCTGTGAAGTCGCCCAGGGAGAGCAGGTCGGTGACCTCAGGCATCCCCTTGGTGAGGGTCCCCGTCTTGTCCAATACCACCACGTCCATCTTCCGAGCTTTCTCGAGGTACTCCGCCCCCTTTATGAGTAGGCCGTTCTCGGCGCCTTTGCCGGTGCCGACCATGATGGCCGCTGGCGTGGCGATGCCCAACGCACAGGGGCAGGCGATGATGAGGACGGCTACGAAGATCGTCAGGCTAAAGGTGAAAGCATTCAAGTTGGCAGGGAGCTCCCAGATACCGGTCCCGATGTAGAACCAGAAGAGGGAGGAGATGATGGCTACGCCTATGACGACAGGCACGAAGTAGGAGGAGATGACGTCGGCGAGCTTCTGTATGGGGGCTCGTGACTGCTGGGCCTCCTCCACCAGGTCGATGATCTGGGAGAGCGTCGTGTCCTTGCCCACCTTGGTGGCCCTGAACTTCAGCATCCCCCTCTTGTTCATGGTAGCGCCGATCACCTCGTCCCCCTCTCCCTTCTCCACCGGCATGGACTCCCCAGTGATCATGGACTCGTCCAGGGAGGAGCGGCCCTCGACGATGAATCCATCCACCGGAATCTTCTCCCCTGGCCGAACGACCACAACATCGTCCACCCTGACGAGCTCCACGGGGACCTCCATCTCCTCCCCATCTCGGATGACCCTCGCCTTCTTCGGCGCCAGGTCCATGAGACGGCGGATGGCCTCCGAGGCTCTACCCTTGGCCTTCTCCTCGAAGTAGCGTCCCAGGAGGATGAGGGATATGATGAAGGCGGCGGTGTCGAAGAAGACCTTCTCCGACGCGAAGAATGCCGGCAGGAATGTGACGACAGCGCTGTACCCCCAGGCGGCACTGGTACCGACGGCAATGAGGCTGTCCATGTTGGCCGTCCTGCTCTTGATGGCGTCCAGGGTGCCTCTGTAGTATCTCCAGCCAGCGATGAACTGGACGGGGGTCGCCAGGCCGAAGAGGACGAAGTTTCGCAATTCCGGCGGTATCACCGGCACGAAGGTCAGGATGAGGGTCGGGATGGAGAGGGAGAGGCTGAAGATGAGGAGGAGCTTGAGGGATCGCATCTCCTTATCCGGCTCAAGGAAGGTCTCCAGACATGTCTCGCTGCAGAAGTAGTACTCTCGTCCGCGGACTGTCGCCTTCAGGGTGACCTTGGCCTCGTCCACATACATACCACACACGGGATCCTTCGCCACGTTCTCTACCTGCCTAGAAGAAGGGGTTATATCCTTTAAGCGAGACTCGCTTTACATTTGTAAACACGCTGCTCCCCACCATCAAAACCCCAACCAGATGATACCGGCCAAGAAGATAAAGACGACGCCAATGATGGTGTTCTGCCTATCCTCCAGCCTGTGGAGGATTCCCCGCTGGTCCAGGGCGGCGTACCCCTTTCTACCCAGGACCACGAGGGTCAGCATGACCCCAATCGTGAGAAGGCTGAATAGAAGAGTCAGGGAGAGGCCCAGGGCCCATCCGTAAGTGCTCGCCGCCAGGAAGAGTGGGAGGATGGCTAGCAGGGAGGAAAGGAGGCCACCAGGAAGAGCATAAGGGTGGCCGCCCCGTCCGACATCACCCTCTCGTGGGTGTGCCTGCCTCGCCGGAACCCGCGGGCGATGAACAGGAGGCCCACAGCCAGTAGGACCAGGGCCAT
>JAJISG010000168.1 GCA_022848835.1 Thermoplasmatota archaeon
TCTCAGGCTCCCTGAGGACATGGTTCAGCGAATCCTTGGCTTCACGGAGGGCCACCCCTACTTCACGCAACAGCTCTGCCACGAGATGTGGACCCTGGGAACCGCGCGAGGGGCGGTCTCCGAGGAGGACTTCGAGAGCGCGATTGAACGCATCCTGGAGAATCAAGGGGAGTTCTACGCGCAGATCTGGGATGGTCTCCCCCGCTACCAGCGAAGGATGCTGCGTGCCTTGGCCAAGGAGGGGACGGACAGCCCCTACGCGTCGGATTTCATACGGCGAAATCGCCTGACCTCCGCCAGCCACGCGAAGCGTTCCCTCGGAGCGTTGCTCGAGAAGCAGCTCGTGGAGAAGGAGGACGGTACCTATCGAGTGGCCGACTTGTTCCTGAGGGAATGGGTCGTACGTTCTCTCTCCGCGAGGTGATGGAAGCCGTTGTACAGAGTTGTATAATACAACCAAGTATCATGAAAGCATGACCGACGGGGCTCGCATGTCGTCACGGAGCGTTGGTCTATGAGCCGTTACTCGTAGCACTTCATACGCAATGTCTCACCGTCAGTTCTGACCGCGAAGGACAGAAGAGCCTGTCCACGAGTGAATCCCTCAGGGGCTGGATACTGTTTCGAAATCGATCCTATCTCGCCTTTTGGGTTGAGGAGGAGGGCACAAGTGAACTTCCATCTGTAACTCAAGGGGCACTTCTGCAGGATTGGTACTCAGGAGCGAATGTCGTACTTGGGGTCTCAACTGCCCTCAGCCCTCACTCCAGCCGCTCGAGGTTTTGCGCTTCCCTTCCTGGACCCAGGGATGCGAGCGAGCTGGAATATACGGGTTCGTCCATTATGAGACGGTCGAGGGGAGGTGAGAATGCCAGTCGTGCGCCGATATCTGGTCATCCTCATTGCAGCCTCGACATTCCTCTCAGGACTTGGCGTGGGCTACTGGCTTAGTACATGGGATGGAGGGAGCCCTGAGTACGTCATCGGAATCGTCTACCCAATGAGCGGGAGGCTCGACTGGTGGGCAAGGGATGCTCAACCCATCATCGATGCGGCGAAGAGAGACATCCAGGAACTGCTGAACGAAACTGGCTCCGATGTGAAGTTCATCTTCCCCTTCGCCGACAGCGAGTCGACGGGAGAGGGTGCTCTTGGAGCCGTGAAAGATGTCGTCGCGAAGGGGAGTCAGATCATAGTTGGTCTTCCCACATCGTTCGAAGTCGAAGCAGCTCTTGCTTACGTGAATAGCTTGGGAATACCCGTGATTAGCCCCGCCTCCACCGCAAGCCATCTCTCCATACCCGACAGCGTTTTCAGGCTCTCAACTCCAGAGAACTACCGCGCCCGAATCGGGGCGGAGCTCGCCCTCGGGCTGAATCTCACGGGGGTTGTTGTCATCCACAGAGATGATGATTGGGGCAACGCCTATGCGGAAACTGTCTCAGAGGTTTTCCGGGAGAGGGGGCTGCCGGCGCACAGAATCTCCTTCGAGCCCTCTCACACCTTCTACAGGAACTACTCATCCGAGGTCAGGGAGCTGGAGACGCTAGCCCTGGGGAAGGAGGGCATCCTAGCCTATCTCGTCGCTTGGGAGAACGAGGACTATAGCATACTCAACGAGGCGAGGAGGAGTCCGATACTCTCGGGAATCCGTTGGTTCTCGGCGGCCATGTACCCAAGTCTGATCGATCAGGTGACAATGTTTGGCATGGCTGAGGACTTGAGGGACTTTGCTCTTGCCGTTGACCTATGGGCCCCGGAGCAACGACCCATTGTCAACGACCTGACCGTCAGTCTGATGGAGGAAGCCCGGTCGAGGCTGGGGCATTTCCCAAGCTACGAGCACATCTACCTCTATGACGCCATCATGATTGCAGCTCGAGCACTCCTGGTGGCCGGAAGTGGTGAAAGTGACATCCTCAGAACGGTGATTCCCGAGATAGCTGAGACCTACTTTGGTGCCACGGGAAATAAAGCTCTGGACACAAACGGAGATCTCCGGGATGAGGA
>JAJISG010000169.1 GCA_022848835.1 Thermoplasmatota archaeon
CCGAGGCCGCCCGCCTCATGCGTAGGAACGACTTCGGCCAGCTACCCGTCAAGGACCCCCATGATCACCTTCTGGGCCTCCTGACGGAGCTGGACGTGATCCGGGTCCTCCTCTAAGGGGTTGGGAATGGGCAGATACGACGAACTGATGTCCCTCTCCCTCCGGAAGGGTTTTCTGATCCCCTCGGCGGAGATCTACGGTGGTTTGGCGGGATTCTACGAATATGGCCACAACGGGGCTCGCCTTCTGAGAAAGTGGGAGGACCTCTGGATCGAGTACTTCCTGGGGCTGGGGGAGAACTACCACCTCATAGACAGCTCCAGTGTCCTGCCCTACAGCGCCCTGGAGGCCTCTGGTCACGTGGACCTGTTCACCGACATCCTCATCTACTGCACCAAGTGCAAGGAGGCCCACAGGGCCGATCAGCTCATCGAGGCAGTTACGGGCACCTCTGGCGAGGGTATGGACGCGGCCCAGGTCAAGGACGCCATCATGGATAACGACGTCAGATGCCAGAGATGTGGTGGCACCCTCGGTGAACCAGTACCCTTCAACATCATGTTCCCCCTTTCTATAGGGCCTCGAGGGGAGGAGAAGGCCTTCCTGAGGCCTGAGACGGCCCAGGGTGCCTACCTCAGCTTCCCAAGAGAGTTCGAGATCCTTAGGAAGCGCCTCCCCCTGGGCCTGGCCATAGTGGGGAGGGTCTACAGGAACGAGATATCCCCTCGGCAGGGTACCTACAGGATGAGGGAGTTTCACCAGGCCGAGCTCCAGATATTCTTCGATCCGGAGACCTTCGAGAGGGGATTGGACTTGAGGGAAGTGGAGGACGTTTCCCTCAGGGTCGTCAGGGAGGAGGATAGGGAGAGGGTCGCTGAGAGGACGGTCATAGAGCTTCTGGATGAGGGGGACCTCCCCGCTTTCTATTTATACCACCTGGCGAAGGTACAGGAGTTCTATCTGGATGCCCTCCAGGTACCGCAGGATGCCTTCCGGTTGTACGAGTTGAACCAGGCCGAGCGGGCCTTCTACAACAGGATTCACTTTGACGTGCAGGTCAGAATGGACTCCCTGGGCGGCTTCAGAGAGGTTGGAGGCGTCCACTACAGGACCGACTACGACCTGACCAGACATGCTGAGCACTCCAAGAAGAGGATGGAGGTCTTCCACCAGGGAAGGCGGTTCATCCCTGAAGTCCTCGAGCTCAGCTTCGGCATAGATAGAAACATATGGGCCCTCCTCGACCTCGATTATGACATCGGGAAGAAGGCTGTACTGCATATCCCTGTGAGGCTCGCTCCCTTCACCTGCGCGGTCTTTCCCCTGTTGAACAGAGGGGGGCTTCCAGAGATGGCAAGGCGAGTTTACAGGGAGATTCGACGCTGGTTCGATACTCTCTACGACGACTCAGGGAGCATCGGTAGGCGCTACGCAAGGATGGATGAGATTGGTACACCCTACTGTCTCACGGTGGATCACGAGAGCCTGGAGGCGGAGGACCTTACTCTGAGAGAGAGGGATTCCACCGACCAGGTGAGGGTCTCTGTGGGCGAGCTACGCCCCACGCTGACCCGTCTCCTCGAAGGTTCCATACGTTTCGAAAATCTTCAGGTGGGCGGTTGAGAGGGGAGTCCATTTACGAGACCTTGGGGGAGGGCGTCAGAGAGGCTTGTGAGGGGCATGGATCGGTCGCCCTCGCCTTCTCCGGTGGTCTGGACAGCTCCGTGATCGCTGCCTATGCTCGAGATACTACCAGCGTGATAACCTATACCGTAGGCTACGCCTCATCTCAGGACCTAACCAACGCCCAGGAGGCCTCTGGGACATTGGGACTTTCATGGGTTCCGATTGAGTTGGATGACTCACTGCTCGTAAGGGAAGCGAGGTCCCTCCTCCGTCACTTCCCAGGTCTGGACCCAGTAACACTCTCCTTCGAGCTGCCCCTATGGATACTCCTCGACAGGTGTAGCGACACGGTGGTACTCGCCGGACAGGGGGCCGATGAGCTTTTCGGCGGCTATGCCAAGTATCAGCGTCTTGGGGGTGGTGCCCTGCAGAGAGCCCTAGATCGGGACCTGGAGCGTCTGATGATGGAAACGGTCCCACGAGAGAGGGAGATGGCCCGCCACAGAGGCAGGATTCTGAAACTGCCATACTGTCATCCGAGGGTCATGTCCATCGTCCTGTCCCTTTCACTGGAGGAGAAGGTGGGACCTCGGGGAAAGGAGGCTCTGAGGAGAGTCGCTCGGCAGCTGGACCTGCCAGAGTTCCTGGTCCAGCGCCCAAAAAAAGCGGTACAATACGGTTCGGGAGTGATGAAGAGGTTGAAAGGCCTAGCCAAGGCAGAGCGGATGGGTGTGGCGGATTTCGTT
>JAJISG010000017.1 GCA_022848835.1 Thermoplasmatota archaeon
TACGGCGACATGAATCTGCTGCCTTGGATGGTACCACCGGACCTGGTAGACCCGGGGGCCACGGAAACCCTTCTCGAATCCCGCGTTCTCAGCAGGGAACACACCCTGGTGACGGACTGGCTTGACTCGGATTCCCTCGGACTTCTCAGTCATCCAATAATTGTCCTATCCCCGGAACTCTTCCCGCGAACCCTCCCCTCTTCCTTCCAGCAGTTTCGAGTTGACGAGGGCCTTTACGTGATCCCACCAGATTCTCTCTCCCTACAGACCTTCCTCAACTGGGAGATAATTGCTGAGGAAGATTCGTACGATCTGGGCGAGGCGCTCGCTGTTAGCAGAGAATGGAGCGAGACGGGCAGAGTCGTGGAAATCTACACGGAAGGTGGCTACGAGATATCCTTTCCACACTACTTCCCGCTGAACGCCAGCTACACACTGTCCGTTCGTCTTTTCGACTTTCCCGCCGTGGACTACGCCAGCAACATACCTCTGTCGCCCTTGGAGCTGGTCATTGGTGATGAGGTTGTCAGTACCCTGGTCTACAGCGATAACGAGGTTTTGTCGTGGAACACGACCGTCGATCTGGGTCCTGGCTTTGAGGTGATATCCATCAGAGAAGCAGATGACATGCTCCCCTTCAGGTTGAGTCTCGATGTTCTCACCGTGACAGTGAACCTAGAGTGAGAAGCCATCTGAATGCAACCTTCAGCCTGCCTCGATGCTTCAGCCAGTGAGAGCCATCAATGAGATCCTGCCATCGGGACAGGAGTCCCACCTGAACCCCCATCTGAACCCTACTTCCCTTCAGCTTTGGCTTCGTCTACTGCCTTGACCGACTTCGTAGATGGGAGCGCATCCCAGACGCTCAGATCCTGGGGTTTCAGAGTGATCCGAATCAGACTGTAGGCCCTCGCCATCAGTTCGAGGACGAAAAGGGAAATAAACGGCCATAACCTCGCCTTCCCTCCCCGCAAGTACCCAAGAAGTGCATTCACCAGTACCGCGGTCCTCCACGTTGGGGTTACAAAGGAGGACTCCCGACGTTGATACAATTCCTGAATGTCGCATCGGATCCGTTGCCGGAGGAATTCGTCAAGCGTCTTCGGTCCTGCGTTGTAGACGATGGCAGAGGGCTGGTAGAGAACCTGGTAACCCTCCATCTCCACCAAGTATCTGATCCAGTCCTCATCCGCGCCAACACCATCAGGTATGCTGTCCACTACTTTCCTGAAGGCAAACATCTCCCCTGTCTTTGGCACCTGCTTAGAGACTTCATGGTGCATTTCCCACAGTGCGTAGGCAATGGCTCCCCAGAAGGTGTTGAGACCGTCACCAGGAACTGGACGGGAAGCGACTACGCCCACACTGGACTCAACAAAGGGGCGGGTCAGGCGTTCAATCGATTCTTCATGGGGTATGGTGTCAGCGCTCTCCAATACAATCACCTCCCCTCTCGCCTCCCGAAGAATCTCATTGATCGCTGAGGCCTTTCCCTCACGCTCTTCCTGCAGTATGAGCCTGATCCTTCCATCATTGACCGCGAGAGATTCCACAATCTCGGGGGTCCTATCGGCGCATCCTGAGGCGACTACAAGTATCTCTAGTATTCCTGAAATTCGAGTTTTCTGACGTAGTAGGGAGCTCAGGAGTTCACCTATGTTACGCTCCTCGTTGTAGGC
>JAJISG010000170.1 GCA_022848835.1 Thermoplasmatota archaeon
ATCGGAGGTCGAACGGGTCGCTGGCCACCCACCGAAAAGACTAATAGCTCTCCCTGGCCTCGCCGACCCTCGTAGAGGGTGTGCTTCAATGTCTCTCAAGGAACGCATGATGGATAGAATGATGGAGAAGATGAGCAAGGAAGAGAAGCGGGAGATGATGGACAGCATGATGAAGAAGTTCTTCGCCGACATGACGCCAGAGGAGAAGGGGGAGATGATGATGGGGATGATGCCCAAGATGATGTCGGGCATGATGGAGAGCATGTCCTCCATGATGGGTGGCGGCGCTGGCGACGAGATGCGGGTTTCCGATGAGATGTTCGAGATGATGCGTTCATGCTGTGCTGGGATGGGGTTTGAACTGAATAGGCAGGAGCAGACAGAGGGGGAATAGGCTCAACCCCACTAATCATCCCACCCTTTCACTTGTCGGTCCGCCCGCCTTCAAGAGAGCATCGGTTAGGCCGGTAATCACGCAGGTTTAGGGTCCACTGGTGGGATGATCACCTGGGGAAGAACCTTCTGTAGGGGAGGAGTAGCCCCAGGACAGTCATGATGATGAACACAATGAAGAGGGGCCAGAGAGTTCCCTCCGCGTTTAAGTCATTTGCCAAGTAGCCGAGTAGCGCTGCTGGAAGGATCCAATAGGCGTACCAGGCCCATCTCTCTCCTCTCCTGTATGGTATGGCCGCTACAGCCATACCAAGGACCCCCACCATCAATAGCCCAAGTCCGAATGCTCTCGTGATTACATTGATCAATTTGGATATGTCCGGGTGTGCGGCTTCAAGTTCTTCGGGGGTCATGCCTGTGAGGTTTACCGTACCTTGGGGATCGAGTGGTATGCCTAGCAGACCGATGACCGCGAATGCCAGAGCGACTATACTCATGAGGAAGAGGAGTGTCCAAGCATTTTTCTCATAGAACTTCTCTTCTGCCATGCTGCCCTGAAATAAATCTGAGTATATAATGGTGTAGTCTCATCCCGGCGATAGGCAATCTAACGTGATTCTATGATTCGGGGAGCTACCATCGATTTTTCTTGACGTATCATTCTCCCTACCGTCCACAAGCGTGATCAGTACAAGAAGAAATCACAGGCCGATGGGAAGGGCTCCGGCAGCAAGGGCAGAGGCCTTGGGATTAGGAAACTGGAACGCGGGGAGGGGGATTTGAACCCCCGCGCGGTTGCCCGCACAGGATTAGCAATCCTGCGCCCTACCAGGCTAGGCCATCCCCGCAATCACCAACATGATGGCGAAATCTGGCTATTAGCGTTTTCCATCAACTTTCACGATGAGCATACTCGGACGAAGGCTCAATACCTCTCTGAGGAAGACGCGACTGAGAAACCTGAGGAGCTTCGGGGATAACAGATTAATAACCGCGACCTTTTTCCCAGAGAGGATCGAGATGTACATGGCGCACACGTCCGTAAGGACCAGCAACATGGAGAGATCCATGAAGTTCTATACTGAGCTCCTGGACATGAAGTTCGTTCGGAGCAAGGAGATACCGAAGAGCAACGCCGAGATCGCCTTCCTCGAGTCCGAGAACGGAAACCTCCTCGAACTAACCTGGTACAGGGATCAGAAGGTCTTCAAGGTCCCTGAGTATGAAGAGGTGGTCTTCGACCACATCGCCTTCGTGGTGGAAGACATGGATGGCCTTCTGGAGGAGTGCAGGAAACGTCAGGTGACCATCACCGATGAGCCCTTCTACCTCACCCCGGGTGGCAGCAGGCTGGCCTTCATAGAGGACCCAGATGGCACCCTCATCGAGCTCTTAGAGAGGCCTAAGCCGCCTCAATCCGGTTGACCTGGGTCTCCTCGGCGTACCCTCTTATCCCCTCCATTATGTCTTCATGCGTCTCGCCGGGGGGTAAACCATATGTCGGAGCGGGGCGATCGGCATGCAGTGCGTCTCACTCTTCAAAGTGAACTGCAGGACAGCTTCCCCGGCCTCAGGGCCCAGCTACTCATGGTGGAGGGGCTAAGGATCCTCCCACAGACTGCAGAGCTGGAGGCCTACAAGCATGAATCCTTCGATGGTCTGAGACAGAGTCTCGACCTGAGTACCCTGAAGGATGAGAGTCGAATCAGAGCCTACAGGGACTTCTTCTGGAGGGTGGGCATCGACCCCACAAAGATTAGGCCCGCCTCTGAGGCCCTACTTCGAAGAGTTCTGCGGGGGAAGGGAATCCCCATTATCAACACCCTGGTGGACGCCTACAATATAGCCTCCATGGAGTCCCGCGTCGCCCTGGCGGCTTTCGACCTCTCCACGCTGAAGGGAGACCTGAGGATGCGCTTTGCAGAGGAAGGGGAGGAGTTCCTGGGGATTGGCATGAGCTCGCCCGTCTCCCTTCGGGGAAAGGAAATCGTGGTGGAGGACGATTCAGGTCTGGTTGCAGTCTATCCCTATAGGGATGCAGACAGCACCAAGGTCTCCGTAAAGACGGAGGAGGCTGTCATCATGGTCTGCGGCGTTCCTGGGATCGATCAGGTGGCTATGGTGGAGGCCTACGATAGAGCGGATAGCTTGATCACCCGTTTCTGCGAAGGCAAGCTATCCCGATTGTAGTTCAGAAGCCCAGTCTCCAGGCGAGGATAGCAGCTGTCAGCACCAGGACGAAGGCGAACTCTAGGTCTATGATTCTCCACTGGAGCCTGCTTACCTCCTTGGGCACGACGAGGCGATTGGCACACCTCTGACCGTGGCAGATGGTCTCCCCTTTATCAGAGGCGTAATCCAGGCACGTATGGCTGTGATAACATTTTGTGATCCCGTACTTCCAGAGGTGGGCGACCCCTAGAATCCCTGCGAAGGCTCCTAAGAGGAATATGGAAGGCGGCGGAAAAGTGAGTGCGTGGAGGTAGTAACTCCCGACAACTGGAGCAAGACCCCATCCTGCGCCATACCAGAAGGCGTTGTGAAATGAGCCCTTGGCCAATTCCAGGTTGTATGCCAAGATTGTGAACACCCCGAAGGCCAGTAGCAGTAGAATCCACCAGGAGTAGACGTAGGAGAGGTAGAGGCCAATACCCGCGAAGACTGGCAGCCCGAAGGCGGCCCTGGCTTTCAGATGGGTATCGCTGAAACGGGTGGAGGCGTGTCTCCCCTTCAATTCGTCCAGAGCGTAGGCCCCTATCTGCAGACCGAAGAAGAACGCCACTAAGGTCCAGACGAGGCGATCCCAGTGTATTACCGGGGCGAAGGCGGCGCCCAGGACAATGTACGAATAGACGATGGCGGCCCTGGGCAGGTGCAATATGACCCTGAGGTCATTCCACACGCTTCGACGCTTCGAGAAGACAATTTCGCTGAGTTCCAATTCAGACCCCCCCGGCCAATAGTCCGCCCTCTATAAGCGGCTACGGATAGACGGCGACGACAAGTAGTTTGCTTGCAGGCAGGGGCTTAATACCCCTTGACGGCCAGCCTGAGCCATGACACGCCATAGAGATGGAGGAAAGGCCGCGAAGGAGCTGAGTGATTGAGATTGAGAGCACTGAGGTTCAAAGTCTTGACCGTGATTGCTGCGATACTCCTCACCTCCACCGCTTTCGGTTTGATCTCCTCCTACTTGAGTCCTATCATACCCAGGGATATCCCCACCATCAATCCAGCTATCAACCTCTCCATCGAGGGCGTGCCTGAGAACGCCTCGGCTGGCGACGTCTTCCTGGTGACGGCGACGATGAAGAACAACGCCAACAGACCCGCCCCCGCCGTTCTCAGGTTCGAGGTGCGTAACGGGGATGGCATTGGCTTCGAGGAGGTCACCGTGTACGCCGACTGTGGCGCAGAAGAGAGGGTTACCTCCAAGACCCTGATCTACTACATAGGTCGGCATGGTCCCCTCCTCGCGCCCAACGGGAGTCACTTCCCCCAAGGGACGACGGTCGCTGAAGTGGAGGCGAGCCTCGGAGAAGGGGCTCAGTGGCAGGTCGTCCTCAGGGAGATACGCATGAGAGACCCATTGGGCTATGAGGAGTTAATTGATCCCGGTTTCAACGCCTCATCAGGACCGGTCGCCTCCAGCAGTCAGGCCCTTAAGGCCCTCTACTACTATGGCATGGTCAGCGCCAGTGATGGGAGCAGCCAGAACCCGGCGGACTGGACACTGATCGTAGCCCTCTCGGACACCGTCGTGGCCACTGGAGGCAACTCCACTGATGGTTTCCTGATGGAGATCAGTCTCGACGCGCAGGGGAGCTACAACCTCAAGTTCTGGGCGGAGAGGCCTGACGGCCTCGGAATACCCAACCACGCCTGGAAGTGTGAGCCCCTTTAGTTTGGCCGTTTACCTCTGGGCGAGAGCCTTCGTCGTCCCGGCCGTCTAGGGCGCCTGAAGAGGCGACCCTACGATCACCTTTCTCTCGAGCCTATGAGCATAAGGTGTGGTTAGAAGAAAAAGAAAAAGGAGGAAAGGGGGAGGCTAGTAGAGCCTCCCGAATGCGGGCGGTATCCGTCGCCTCTTGGATCGACGTCGTAGGTGGATTGCTGTGCCCATCAAGCCAAGAGTCGCCACCGACGCTATCCCCACGAAGACGAAGGGCGCCAGGTTGAACTCTGGCTGGATGTCGACGAGGATCGCCTGGACGGAGTAGCTGGGGTCATGGTAGATGTCGGATCCAGCAGGGTAGATGTAACCTCCCAGGAGGACGACGCCTCGGAACTTGTCATCCTTCTCGTTGGTTATTCTCAGGCCGTTGGTCCCCGCGTGGATCTGGAAGGACATCTCCTTCTCCTCTTCGTCCACAGTGACGTTGCTCACCCAAGTGAGCTCTCCGTTCTTCCGCCAGTTGTCCCTGAAGGATATGCTGTCCTTGGCCAGAATCGTGGCCTCAGGTGGTATGTCGTCGTTGCTCTCCAGGTCGATGACGTCGCCAGTGAAGGTCTCCAGCTCAGCCACACCAGTACCATCTTCTACATAGCCCTCGACGAACTGGGCATCCAACCAGTTGTCCACCGGTCCGGGTATGTATGTACCGAAGATGATCAGGCTCTCCAGCATGAGCTTAGAGGTCTCAGACTTGGCGGTAAAGTCCCAGCCCTTGATGACGTGGTCGTACTTGAAGTCGGCTGAGAGGGAAACGCCCTCGTAGAAGCGAGGCTCGATCTCCTCACTGTCGATGATGCTATCATTCCCGAGGGTCACTCGGTAGAAGGGCACCATGACACCGACCTCGTCCACCCTGGCTCCCACGCGGAAGACAAAGGTGACTTCCTCGATCACGCCGTCCTCAAGGGTCCCTGGTCGGGATCCGTCGTCGAAGAAGCCGGGCTGCCTGTCCCAGATCCTGTCGTAGGTCACGTTTCGGGCTGTCAGGCTGAAGGTCCACTCCTTGGCACTGCCATTGCCCACAGTAGAGGTCTCCACTACATCCGACCTCTCCCAGGCCCTCTCGAGACTGACCGCCTTGTAGATGGGCTCCGTCGCACTAACGTCGAAATCCATCATGTCGTCGCTGCTCTTGGCGAAGTCGAAGACGCCATTCCCTGCGCCGATGCGTCCCTGGCTCGAGGGGAACCCGGTGTCGTTGAACTCTACCAGGAGGGCCAGGCCCTGGGCGTATACCCGTAGAACGGGCATGGGCACAGTTGCCATGATCCCGCCGTTCTCATCCCGAATCTCGGCACCGCCAAGGTAGGCGATGTAGGCCGACACCAGGATGACAGCGTTGGGGTCCTCTTCAGTTCCATACACTACGCCGAAGAATGCTAGTGTCTCGTTCTGGGTCATGTTTAGGGCGACGTAATCTCCGCCGCCGAAGTCGCTGGTCGTTCCTAGCTCCAACCGCACGTGGCGGTCGATCTCACTAACCTCACCCTGGGCCAGCCCCGCTCCAAGGGAGCCAAAAAGGAGGGCTACCAAGGCAAGGCCCACTCCGAAGTTTGTCCACCTCATATGTGGTTCACCATCCTAGGCCTTCCCCCGGAGGGGCTTATAAAGGCGAGAAGGAGTCTTCAGTAGGATTCTTTCCTACTCCTTTATATAGGCTGCTCTACGACCCTTCGGCGTGCAGAAGGGGGACCCGCGAGCGGTCGAGAACCCGATTTCAGCCATTTTCGACCTGGCGGAGGAGGTCAACGACCAGGCTCCGAAGATCAGGAAGCTAATAGGCTACTCTCGCCTCTTCATAGCTATCTGGCTCTTCGCCAACTTCCTCATACTCATCATCCTTGGGGGCCCGTCCCGACTCGTCATGCTTCCCTTGATGGTCCTCTTGTTCGTCACGACGGTGGCTCTTCGATGGTCCCACGGTCCCTACTCCAGGGTCTTACTGGTAGGGGTGATCGTCTTCGTCAGTGTGGCCGTCGGCCTTGCTTATGGGGAGAATTTCCTCCTGGGAGCCTTCCTGGCGGCCCTCTTCGTACTGGGTATAGTCATCCTCAACCTGATGAAGGATGTCCGGGCCTTCCTGAGCTACTACGTCCTGAGGCACAGAGCTATCAGAAGCGTGCGGGAGGAGGACCCCGTGGTCTACATCCCTCAGGGGGAAGACGCTGTACAGCGCCTCCTCAAGCACCTGTCTGACAGGCACCCTGAACTCAGGGGTCAGGCCCGTCAGGGTTACGTCCAGTCCCCTGCCGTCCTCAGAGGGAAGTCAGGCCTTCTCTACTCCCTGGACGCCTACGTCCTCGGGAAGCCCTCGACCCTGTGGAGGCCCCTAGGATTGGGGGAGACCGGCTACGCCATCTTCATAAAGAGCTTCACGGAGGCGCCCACGGTCAAGGACCTGGAGGCCCTGAGGAAGGCGGTGGAGGATGTCTCTCAAGCCGAGAAGGTCCCGCCCTCAAGGGTCATAGCCCTGTGGACTCGCAAGGAGGAGGAGTCCCTGAGCGATGAGGCCTACGACTTCCTCACTACCCAGATCGTCACCTTTCGTCATGGAGGCCAGGAGTTCAATTGCTCGTTGGAGTTAGTGACGGAGTCTCCCGATGGGACTTACGACTTCATACCATTCGTCACGGAGACCCTCTACGTCTAGCGGAGCAGGAAGGGTAGCTCCCGGAAGCGGTAGTGATCCCTGATCTGCTCTCTGTATATCTCCTTATAGAACTCGTTATACCTCCTGATGTGGAGCACGCCTTTCTTTGTGATGTGTACCCTGTACCTCCCCTCTTCTTTCTCCACCTGTACGAGTCCATCCTCCACCAGTCTGTCCAACACCTTGTTTGTCATGTGATGGTTAGACCTAATCTCGTGCTTTACCTCCTCTTTGGAGAGGCCACTACCGCCTCTTCCCAGGATTTCATCGAGCTTCCCCTCAAGGCCATCCTGGTATAGATCTATGTCCAGTTCTGACACGAGCCTGTTCAGGACGAAGCAGCAGTATATCTTGTAGTCCTTGTAGACTCGACCGGGCATCGGCCAGGATGCATCTCTGGTCATTTCATATAACCATTGGTCGACGGTTCTCAGGGCGAAGACTGAACCCCCGTCCCGCTGCGGAATGAGAATCTTGCACTGGGGAAGAGGTCTCGGGGATGGGAGATGAAACGAGGTTGGAAGACTGTAGAATCATGAACTCCCTTATCCTGCCGGATAAGCTGGTAGGCAGTGCCCATACCTTCATGAACGCCAGGAGTCTGACTGGAGGTGCCATCGCCCACGACGTGGCAGATCATCTGGTTGACGTGAGCCTGTCCTTTGACCCTGCCTCCTCGATTCCTGCAGGCCATGTGGCTAGGGGTCTGTTGCTCACCCTCTCTGGGGAAAGGTAGTTGCCCCCCACCGCCGGGACCTCGAACCGTCCGTGAGGTACGGCCTCAAAACCCCCTCCAACTTAAGGTCGTGTAGGGCCTAGGTATGACAGGTGATGGAATGCCTAGGCTTTCGGAGGAGGAGATTGAGGAGCGCCTGGCGAAGTTGAAGGATTGGGAGATGGAGGGAAACTACATCAAGAGGACCTACGAGTTCCCTTCCTTCATGAAGGCCATCGAGTTCATAAACAGGGTAGCGGAGCTGGCAGAAGAAGCGGATCACCACCCCAATCTCGAAAACGTCTGGAGGACGGTGATCCTGAAATTCACCACCCACGACGAGGGGGGCCTTACGAAGCGAGACTTCAACATGGCATCGAAGATCAACGCAATCGGCATCGAGTAGGTACCGGCACTCTTCAGAATCTGCCTACCTGTAATGGCCGTGCTACAGGACTCGAGGTCTGATGTTAGGTACGGTCAAGACAAAGCTTTTGAGGTCGCGTTTCAATGCTCCCGCGGTCGTCCCTTGCTCCTATATTGGATTGAGCGGAATAAGCTGGCTGGAGGCTCGTGTCCTGATCCGAATGATCTGAAGAGACTGCGGAAGGAGTTCGATACAATCATCTCCTTACTCGATGACAAGAGCCAGTATCTCTACTCCCGCGAAGAGGCGCGCTCCCTATTCCGATGGTACAACGTTCCCATGAGGGATCACTCTACCCCAGCCCTGGGTCAGCTGGTCGAGTTTTATGACATTCTCTGGGGCCTTCCGAAGTCCGCGAAGGTTCTGGTTCACTGTCTCGCTGGTATCGGGAGAACCGGGACCGTCGCCGCCAGTTACCTTGTCTTGAAGGGGATGGATCTGGACCAGGCCTATGAGCATGTAGCCGGCTGGACTGGCTACTTTCTACCCGAGATTGGATCCAGGGAGGACGAGGTCCGGGAGCTGATGATGCGGTTCAGACAACTCCTTCAGGATGATGGCGACGCCTCTTCGAGACCCTAGTGCTCCACACACAGATTGATACGTCTACCCCTTCCTGAGAGACGTGAATGGTGTGAGGTCGCACTAGGTGAACAGGTGGACGTTGCCAAGCCGTACCTTCCGCAGGCCTGATCTTCTGGCCACCTCTAGGCGCCGGTGCGCTATTTTCCTGGAGACCAGGGGCATGTCCTTCATCATGAATTAGGGAGAGAAGGCAAGGAAGCCGCCCGGGTGGACGAGGCGGGAGAATCGGGGTCGTCCGAGGAAGCTGGGCCGCGGCAGGCCGGAGGAGTTCCACTGGAAGGTTGCCGCCGTCGTCCTGATCCTCCTGAACTACCTGGGAGTGGGCTACAGGGTCATGGCGGCCCACCTGAGATGCAGGCCAGAGCTGGTCAGGAGGTTGGAGCTTGATAAGGCGGCCAAGAAGTCCACGAGTCACAGGTCCCACGGCAGGCTGTCGGGGGCCGCGCCCATCTCCAGCGCAGACCACTTGAACAGGCC
>JAJISG010000171.1 GCA_022848835.1 Thermoplasmatota archaeon
TGACGCCTGCCTCGATCTCCCTTGCCGGGATCTCCCTCTGAATCCTCGAAATCCTCACGTATGGCGGGACATACCTCTTGGCCTCCGCCAGAAGCCCGGCGGCCTCCTCCGTCTCCATCTCCTTGTATTGGCCCCTGAGCCACAGTCCGTGCAGGCCCGTCCCCTCGATGACCAGGACAGGGTATACCTTCAGCATGTCAGGCCGGTAGGAGGGGTTGTCGAAGAGCTCTCTGAAGGAGTCCAGGTCCCGCTCATAGCTGGATCCGGGCAGTCCAGGCATCATGTGGAATCCCACCTTCAGCCCAGCGTCCTTCGCGCGATTGGTGGCCTCCACCACCTCCCTCAACCCATGCCCTCTATTGACGAGCTCCAGCACGTTTTCGTGCAGGCTCTGAACGCCCAGCTCTACACGGGTGACGCCCAACCGAAGACTGTGATCCACCTCCCCTCCTAGGAAGCAGTCGGGCTTCGTCTCCATGGTGAGGCCGATGCAACGATGCTTCGCCGTCTCGTTGATGCGCTGAGCCGCCTCCAGGCTAGTGGATCCCCGACCGTTGAGAGCGTCAAAACATCCCTTGACGAAAGCCTCCCTGTAGGCCTCAGGCCTGGAGGTGAAGGTGCCTCCGATGATGATGAGGTCCACCTTGTCCGTGGGATGACCGATCTCATGAAGCTGTCTCAAGCGGGACTCGGTCTGGCCCCTAGGATCGTAGCCGTGCTGAGCCGCCCTCATGGCCGCCGGTTCAGAGCCGGTGTAGGCCTGGGGGCTCCCCCACTCCACACCTCCGGGGCAGTATATGCACTTCCCGTGGGGGCAGTGGGCAGGAGATGTCATAACGGCGACAACGGCCACGCCAGAGGCCGTTCTGACCGGTTTCTTCCTGAGGAGCGCCAGACGGTCCCTCCACTCTTCGGGCACGTGCCTCAATATCTGTTGATTGCTGGGAACCCCCATCAGGCCGCGCTCTCTGCAAATCTCCAGCTTCGCTCGGCGCAGATCCTCCTCATCCTTAAGTTCACCGGCCAGGACGCGGTTGGCTAGCTCTGCTAGGGGCTCCATCCTCGAGGTCGAAAGCCCTGGCGTTGTTAAAAGCATTAAGGTTAAAGCGACTGTGAGCTTCTTCCTTCGAGAGTCTCATGAAGGAGAATCCAGAGGCCGGAGAGCTCACAATTCCACAGACATCGGGAGAGGCGGCAAACTGGCTCCGGATGTTGGCCCGGGAGATCAACACCTTCGTCCTCTTCCTACAGACTTGGGGTGCCATGGGCTTCATGATCGATCCGGGAGTGGTGTCCTCCTTGTTGGAGCTGCAATCCAAAATCCTGGAAGTCAGATCTAGGCTAGGTATGATAGATCAGGGGAAGACTCTGGAGAAGCTTCGGGATAGTCTCACGGACATCGCCTCCCATGAGGAGACCGTCTACAGGCAGTTGACAGACGAAATCAAGCGTTTCAAGGAGGAGTCGGAGGACATATTCCCGTCCTCTAAGCTAAACTTCGACCCCTGCTTCTAGGCCGGGGAAGGTATTTACGGCCTTTCGCGATGCATGGACCATGGGGCTGTAGACCCGCATGGCCCTGGCGATATTCTCCCTCTTCGGCCTCCTATTCGCCATTCTCATGGCGCTGGCCTACTGGCTCA
>JAJISG010000172.1 GCA_022848835.1 Thermoplasmatota archaeon
GAATCGTAACTAGGTAAGCTAATTATAGGTTCATCTTTCTCACACAGGCGGAGGGCCCTCATGACGGAAACCATGCTTGCTGCCGTTAAGACGAAGCCCGTTTCGGAAAGTATCAAGGTGATGAAGGTGCCCAGACCAGAACCGGTGGCTGGAGAGGTCCTGATAAGGGTCCGCATAGCCTCCATATGCGGCACAGATGTCCACATCTATAACTGGGATGAGTGGGCCCAGGCTCGCATCAAACCGCCCCTGATCCAGGGCCATGAGTTCGCCGGTGAGGTGGTGGAGCTAGGTCCCAACACATCTCACATCCAGGTGGGAGACTACGTCTCCGCAGAGGGGCACATCGCCTGCGGGACGTGCTACCAGTGTAGGACCGGTCAATCCCATATCTGTCCCAACGTCAGGATCATAGGCGTCGATAGGGACGGCGCCTTCGCCGAGTATGTGACCGTGCCGGAAGGGAATGTCATCGTCAATCCATCCAATCTCTCCCTGGAGATGGCCACCATCCAGGACCCGTTTGGCAACTCTGTCCAGACGGTATTCTCAGCCGATGTCCCCGGGAACTACGTGGCGATCTTCGGCCTGGGTCCCACGGGCCTGATGAGCGTTGCTCTCTGCCGTGCAGTGGCGGCCGCGAAGATCTTCGCCATCGGCCATAAGAACGAGTACAGGATGAGCCTGGCCAAGGAGCTGGGGGCCGATCTCGTGCTCCGATCCTCTAGTGATCTGCCCGCTGCCATCGACGAGGAGACCGATGGCCGGGGTCTGGACCATGTGCTCGAGATGTCTGGAAATCGAGATGCTTTCAACCTCGGACTGAAGGTCCTGAGGGCGGGAGGAAGCATGCACGTCCTGGGTATATATCCCGCTCCCTTCACGGTGGACGTATCCTCGGACATCGTCACCAAGGGCGTCAGCGTCTACGGCATCCACGGCAGGCATATGTACGAAGACTGGTTCAGAATGGCGGGTCTACTGACATCGGGAAGGCTTAATCTGAAGCCGCTCATAACGCATCGCTTCCCCTTCGAGGACTTCCTGGATGCCATGGAGGTCATGAGGTCCGGTAATTGCGGGAAGGTGGTCCTCTATATGGAGTAGGAGGCCAAGAATGGAAAGTCCGACGAGTTTCCTGAGAGAAGAGTACGAGAAGTTGGTGGAGAGGAATCTGGACTGGAAGCTACTCGTCCTGGAGGGACCATCTGCACCGCGGAGCGTTGTGGATGGGAAGGAGGTCCTTATGCTCTGCTCCAACAACTACCTCAACCTCAGCAACCATCCCGACGTGAAGGCCGCGTCCAAGAGGGCGGTGGACGAGTATGGTGCCGGTTCGGGATCCGTGAGGCCCATCGCAGGCAACATGCGATTGCACGAAGAGCTAGAGGAGAAGATCGCTGGCTTCAAGGGATGCGAGGCGGCTCTGGTCTTTCAATCTGGCTTCGCCGCCAACTCAGGCTTACTTCCCCAGCTAGTCGAGAAGGGTGACCTGGTCATCAGCGATGAGCTCAACCACGGGAGCATCATCGATGGCATCCGCCTCACAAAGGCGGATCGCATGATTTACAGCCACTGCGACATGGCCGACCTAGATAGAGTCCTCAGGGAGGCAGGGAAGGCTGGCTACCGTCGAACTCTGATAGTCACAGACGGCGTCTTCAGTATGGACGGCGACGTTGCCCCTGTGGGTGAGATCGTGAGACTCGCAGAAGAGCATGGAGCGATGACATACGTGGACGACGCCCATGGGGAGGGCGTCCTAGGGGAAGGGGGTCGAGGGATCGCGTCGCACTTCCAAGTGGAGGGCCGCGTGGACGCGGAGATGGGCACCTTCTCCAAGGCCTTCGGCGTTGTCGGCGGATACGTGGCCGGGAGCGAAGAGCTGAGGCTTTTCGCCCTTAACAAGTCTCGGACCTGGCTGCTGTCTGGTTCTCATCCGCCTGCCGTGGTTGCCGCCTGCATAGCCGCCATCGAGGTGCTGGAGAGGGAGCCTCAGTGGGTGGAAAGGCTGTGGGACAACACCAGATACTTCAAGGCGGAGCTCAAGTCCATGGGCTTTGACACGGGCGTTAGTGAAACGCCCATAATCCCCGTCATCGTGGGGGAGAGCGGGGTCGCCAAGGCGCTTAGCGAACGTCTCTTCAAACGGGGGGTATTCGCTCTACCGATAGTGTATCCGATGGTTGCCCGGGATAAGGCCAGGATAAGGACAATCATGAATGCGGCCATCAGTCGTGAGGATCTGGATACTGCCTTGGGAGCCTTCGAGAAAGCAGGGAAAGAGCTACAGATTGTGTGATGGTGCTCTCAGGCTGACGTCGCACTTTCGCACATCTCCCCCCTTTTCAGCTCATATGGCTTGGTGGACGAGGGGGATGGGGAGTGTATCGCGAGACGGCGTACCTGTCTTGACGGAGCTGCGTTAGAGGCTGGCGCTCGAGACAACGACGCTGTGGGATTTTCCCATGGTTAAACCCCCCCCAGTCTCCCTCTGGTGATAGGGCCGCATGCTCGGCTGACTCTCTCCATGCGACACACTCTCTCTCCGTGAGCGGTGGGAACCCAATAAATACCAAAGAGAGGTGCAGTTAGAACATGCTCAAAGCTACGGTGGAGGTTCGCCTGAAGCGGGGAGTCGCTGATCCTGAGGGGGACAATACTCTCAAGGCCCTTAACCTGCTGGGTTTCAGCAGGGTGGCTGCTGTCAGATTCATCAAGGTCTTCGAGGTGGATCTTGAGGAGGAGGATGAGGGAAAGGCGGAAGAGATGCTGGAGACGATGTGCAGGAAGCTACTGGCGAATCCGGTCATTCATGAATATTCGATCCACCTTCTTCATTGAGAGCACCGGTTGGGGGTTGCAGAGGGCGAACCCAGGTCATACTCAGAAGGTTAATTAGTGAGCACCTTTATTGAACCGAGGCACAGACTTGGGTGAGATTTACAGGCGGGAAGAGACACCTTTTCCGCTCTACACCATCGATCTTCTGGAAGTCTCCGATGATGAACTCCTTGAGGCCTCCAGAGAGCTGGGCCTAGCCCTGAACCTGGAGGAGATGAAGCGCATCCAGGACTACTTTCGTCGAGCGGGGCGATGGCCTACGGATGTGGAACTTCAATCCCTCGGCCAGGCCTGGTCTGAGCACTGCTGTTACAAATCCTCCAAGTACTTTCTCAGAGAGTTCATTTTCGGAATAGAGTCCCCTCAGGTTCTTCTGAAGGGGGATGCAGGGGTCGTGGAGTTTGATGAGGACCATGCACTTGCGCTGAGAATCGAGAGCCACAACCATCCCAGCGCTGTGGAGCCGTACGGAGGGGCCGCCACGGGCATCGGAGGCATCCTCCGAGACGTCCTCTGCATGGGAGCGAAGCCCGTGGCCTTGGTGGATCCCCTCCACTTCGGTCGCCTGGATTACGCCCATGAGAAGCTCCCGAAGGGCGTGAAGCACCCCCTCTACCTGTTCCAGGGTGTCGTAGCAGGCATCCGTGACTATGGCAACCGGGTCGGCGTCCCAACGGTGGCTGGCTCCATATACTTCGATGACGGGTATGTCAGCAATATCATTGTCAACGTGGGGTGTGTGGGCATCGCTCGCAAGGATCGAATTCTGAGGAACGCCGTTCAGGGCCCTCATGATGTCTTCATTCTCGCAGGCGGCAGGACCGGCAGAGATGGCATCCACGGGGTCACCTTCGCCTCCCTGGAGCTGACGGACGAGATGTGGGAGGAGTGGAGGGCGGGAGCGGTTCAACTGGGCGACCCGATCATGAAGGAACCCCTGATGCATGCCTGTCTCGAAGCAGCGGACAGAGGCCTGCTGGATGGGATGAAGGATCTGGGCGGGGGCGGCCTCAGTTGCGTCGTCGGGGAGATGGCACTAGCTGGTGGGTACGGCGCTGAGGTACAGTTGGATAGGGTTCCCTTGAAAGAGGAGGAGCTCTCTCCGTGGGAGATCTGGGTGAGCGAGTCCCAGGAGAGGATGATGCTGGCCGTTTCCCAGGACAGAGTCGACGAGGTCTTGGAAATCTTCGAACTCTTCGATGTGCCGGCGACTCCAATAGGTCGCGTCATCGAGGAGAGAGTGTCCCGCGTCTTCTACAGGGGTCACAGGGTCCTCGAGATGGATCTTGAATTCTATACCCGAGGCCCTGAGTACTGCAGGCCCTTCATCTCGTATCGGGACATGGAGGAGCCCAAGGAGGTCGTGCCTAGCAAACCTGAAGACTATGGGAAGGTGATTCTCGACCTCTTGTCGAGCCCCAACATCGCCAGCAAGGAGCTGGTGATTCGACAGTACGATCATGAGGTCAGGGCCTCGACCGTGGTGAAGCCCATGCAGGGCATCTTGGGGAAAGAGTGCCACGGAGATGCGACGGTCCTGAAGCCACTGACAACCTCCTGGAGGGGCTTAGCCATCGCGACAGCCTCCACTCCTCAGTATGCTCGCCTGCACCCGTTTAGGGGGGGCGCATCTGCTGTGGATGAAGTATGCAGGAACCTTGTGTCAGTGGGAGCCCGCCCCCTCGCTCTGAGCGACTGTCTGAACTTCGGCAACCCCGAGAAGCCGGATCGCCTGGGCTGCTTTAGGGACGCTGTGCGGGGGCTTGGATATGTCGCTTCAACCTTGGAACTTCCCATACCTTCCGGCAACGTGAGCTTCTACAATGAGACTCCCGCGTCGCCCGTTCCTCCCACGCCAGTCGTCCTCGGTACGGGAATTGTTCCTGACATACGACGTTGCATCACCTCTGACCTGAAGGCTGAGGGCTCGAATATCTACCTGCTAGGGAGGACCAAGGCGGAGATGGGAGGCAGCGAGTACTATGGCATGATGGGTGGCGAGGGTGGGGAGGTGCCAGATGTGGATGCGGCCCGTCTGAAGGCCTCCGTTGAGGGCCTCCTAAGGGCCATGGAGTCCGGCCTCGTAAGGTCGTGTCACGATCTCTCCCACGGAGGTCTGGCGGTTGCCCTGGCGGAGATGTGTATGGGAGGAGATATGGGCGCAGAGGTGAGACTCGACTCCGGGTCCCTCAGACCGGATATCTTCCTGTTTGCCGAGTCCAATACACGATGGCTGCTCGAGGTGGTTCGAGGTGGGGAGGGAAGGGTGGAGCGGACTCTTCAGGGACTCCCCCTCACTCGCATAGGAGAAGTCGTTGGTTCTGATCTCGCGGTCAGAATCGGCGGGAGCTCCCTGGTTCTAGCTTTGGAGGAGATGAGGGAGGCTTGGTCCTCTGCTCTTCCCAGGTTGGTGATCGGTTGAGTCTTCACTGGAGGGGGATTCTGTGAAGAAAGGGGATGTGAAGGTATGCATCCTCCTGATTGAGGGGACCAATTGCGAGGAAGAGACATCCCATGTCTTCGAGGAGCTGGGAGCTAGTCCAGAGAGAGTGCATCTGAACCAGCTGGTGAGGGACGTTCCACCAGAGCTGAAGAGGAGTCTGGAGGATTACCACGTTCTCGTATTCCCGGGCGGCTTCTCCTCCGGGGACTACGTGAGGGCTGGGGCCATCTGGGCTGCGAGACTGAAGAGCCGCCTTCTGCAGGACCTGAGGACCTTCGCGAGTGAGGGGAAGGCGGTGGTGGGAATATGCAACGGCTTCCAGGTGCTCGTAGAGTTGGGCTTCCTGCCGGGCATAGGTGGAATCAGCGAGGTGCCCCAGGCAGCCCTAGCCACCAACGACTCCGCTCACTACGAGTGCCGGCCGACCCTTCTGAAGTTTGAGAATCGCGGCCTCTCTCAGCCTCTCAGTCGCTTCCACAAGGATCAGACAATGCTCGCTCCCTCGGCCCATACCGAAGGTAAGTTCACGTTCCCACAAGGGGATGAGAGACGGATGTTGACCGCCCTTGACAGAGCCGATCAGATCCTCTTCCGATACGTGGATGTGGAGGGGGAGTACGCCGGTTATCCATGGAACCCCAATGGTAGCATACACAACATCGCAGGTATATGCAATCCTCGTGGGAACGTCATCGGCCTCATGCCACATCCTGAGAGGTCCTTTTACAGATATCTGCATCCCGATTGGACACGAGGAGGCGATGGTCCCGACGGGGACGGCAGACTCTTCTTCGAGTCCATCCTCGACTACGTTATGGAGAACTTCTAGGCTAAGGATGGTCGCTGTAGCCGCACCTGGCACAGAGGATGCTCCCCTCCACCGTCCCGAGAAGAGCGCCACAGTCCGGGCAAATATCCTTGGATCTGCTCTCTGGAAGCCTCAAGGGCTGCTCCTTCCTGCTCCCCTCCCTATAGACGGGATATCCTTGCAGCGCAACTTCCAGGCCAGCATGAAGGCCGCCCCGAGCTCCTCCGCCGTAGCGCTTCTTCGCGACGGTCAACGCATTATCGCTGAGCTTCGTCACCACCTGCATAACCCGTCAGCCTCCATATGGGGGCTAGTTCATATTGAGATAGCTCGGACTGTCTGAGAAACCGGGAGTCTAGAGGGTGATGTCCACCTCGACCAGTTCACCATCCTTCAGTCCCAGCTTTCTCCTGAGGTGATGGCGAGATATGACCTCCAACACATCACTATAGTGAGACCGGACGGGTATTATGACGGCGCAGTCTACATCAGAAAGCGACGCGAGGAAACAGTGAGCTCCGCCAAAGGTCCTGTTTCCGTTGATGAAGCCTTCGATCTGAACGCCGTCGGCCGTCCTGAGGACTTCCAGCTTCCCCATCTCCCTCCCCTTAATCTTGAGGTTCAGGGTTCCTGGATACGGGTCGAAGCCCAACTTGCTTCGGAACTGTTTTCTGTAGTCCTCCTGGCTCATATAGTAGAAGCCTTCCCCCAGCCCGTGGTCCACCACGCCCTTCACCGTGAGAGTGGCCTCCATCTCGAAGATTTTCTGGTATGAGGCATACATGCTGTGCAAGATCTCCATGGCTTTTTCCGTCAGCCGCAGCTGCTGTCGTCGGGCCGCGAGATTCCTGGTTATCAGTCCGGCCTCCAGAAGCTGCAGGATGCGTACCGAGGCTGACTGCTGGCTGACCCCCATGAGTCTCCCGAGCTTGGAGGTGGAGACCGGGATATGTTCATGGATGGCTCCCAAGAGGGCCAGCTCCTTCATCGTCTCCACGAGGTTGGGTTTCAACGATGAGATATAGCCCTGGAGGGGGTAAAACCTTTACCTGAGGGGGATCCCCTCGGCTTCCAGCCTGCTCCTGCCCCTGAGGAAGATTACGGGGAGGTCGGCTTCCCTGAGACGCCTTCTGAGGTCTCGGTCGTTGGTGAGGACCGCGGCACTTCGTTTCCTGGCCGCTGCCAGAAGAGCATCATCCCCCGCGCCCTGAACATGGAGGGAGCGGTAGCGCTTCGCCAGCCTAAGAGCGGCCTTGGCCTTGCCACCGCTCTTCGAGAGCCCTTCAAGCTCCTTCAAGACGGAAGAAGGAACGACGGCCTCGTACTCTCCCAGGAGGCGAGCGAGTTCTCCCTCCAGGTCGACGGAGAACTGAAAAGGGATCATAAGGGCATTTGCGTCCAAGAGGACGAGAACCTTGTCCACGCAGTTAGATGGAGTGCCAGACATATCAATTTGCCGACAATCGCCTCCTTGATAACCATTCTCCCCTCGGATAATGATATAGGAAGTTTTATTACCGATAGTGAGAACATAAGGGATCGCA
>JAJISG010000173.1 GCA_022848835.1 Thermoplasmatota archaeon
GCACTACGTGATCAAGGGCAAGAGGTTGGAGGATGTCTTTGAGGAACGCCACAGCCTGACGACTTACCTGAGAAGGGAATTGCGAATGCATCTCCGAGGAGCGGGTTTTGTGACCGTAGGCATGCTGGATTGGGACAACAAGGTGCTGGGACCCGCAAGCCGTAATACGTTCCGCGTCCTTGCAGTGGCCAGGTCATCCGGCCCGGAGATGTAGTGTGGCGAGGGCGTTCGGACGAGGACAGATCCCTCATGGGATCCCAATCAAAACATTTTTAGATATGCCTGCAACTGAGTCATTGAGTGCAGCCCCGTGGTGTAGCGGTCAATCATGCGAGGCTCTGGGTCGGCTATGCCGAGGAGATACCTCGTGACGGCAGTTCGAATCTGCCCGGGGCTATTCACCGATGAACTTCCTTAACTCCTCTTCTCCTTCAACGGGACCGCGAGCGATGAAGAGGTCCCCTTCTCTGATCTCCGTCCCTTCATCCGGGCCGTAGATCCATTCCACTCCTCGCCGGATGGCTATGACCCACATACCCGTCTCTGAGGCGATCTTCATCTCCCCGAGATTCCTGTCGACAGCTGGAGATCCTGGTGGGACAGGAACGGTCACTATGGTGGTGTCCGATTCTCTCAGGGCTGCGGCCACGACTGGGTGGGGCTCTATGTCCCTAAGGACGACGTCGGCGATGAGTACAGCTCCATCGGCGATGGTCTCGATGGAGTTTGCGAGCCTGATGAACACGAGGGCCTTTTCCACGTCCCGATCCTTGATAGCCCTCTCCACCGCCCTCTTCTGGACCTCCTGGTCCCAATCGTCGACCATCTCCTCCAGCTCGATGACGTGGCGGGCAATCTCCTCATTATCGTAGAGGAGGGCAGAGTAGGCGAGGTCTATCATCAGCTCTGAGGTGTCCTTCATCTCCAAGAGTGTGTCTTCGATCGTCATAGGCGTCACCCAGGCCAGCCCTCTTCTCCAGTGGCGTATCTCGTCAACCGATGATATCCATCCTCAGTGCCGCGGACGATGAGCAGGTCCTCCCCCTTGAGGACGGTGCCCCCTGGTGGGTCGTAGGTCCATCGGGGCCCGCGACGAATGGCGATGACCCTCATGCCCGTCTCCGATTCCACCTTCAGCTCCTCGATGCCCCTCCCCACCATGGACGAACCCTTGGCCAGGTAGACGGGTCGAATCCTCTCCTCCGCCTCCCGGAGCACGAAGGGCAGGAAGGGCCTTGCTTCAATCCGCTGCTCCAGCAAGTCCGCCATGTCCCCCGCAGCGTTGGAGATGGTCTCCGCGGCGGAAGCCACCTGTAAGATGCCCGCCAACCTCTCCGAATCCTCTCTCGTCCTGCTGGCCATGAGGGCGATCATCCGGATCTGGTATCGGAGGAAGTCCATCCTGCTCTCCAGATGCTTCACCTCCGTCCGCAGCTCGTCGCTATCAAACATGATGGCCGCATACGCCAGATCCACGATTAGCTCGCTGGTATCCTTCATCTCCACCAGCAGGTTCTTTACGCTCGTGGGCTCGTACTCCACCTCCTCATACTCCTCTCCTTTCATAGGAAGATCGCCACCATCGAGACTAAGAAGACGATTCCCAGGAAGTCCCCCGCCGTGGTCACGAGAGGTGTGACGAGGTTGTCTGGGTCCAGCCCTTTGGAGAAGGACAGAAGAGCGACTGAGAGGGTGACTAAAATGAGAACCCCGGCGAGCATCAGGCCGCTGGACAGCATGATGAAGAGAAGCACCTCCGCTCCGAAAGGCGGTACTATACCGATTCCATAAGCGATACCGTATATGAACATTGCCAGGACGGAGAAGGTGATCAAGTACAGCAGGACGGCGTCCCGGGCGTTCCTGAGGAGCTCCCTATCCCTCAGGTTGATGGCGATGGTCCCGGTGTACAGTCCGGACGTCAGACGGGCCCCCAAGACGGTGCCGATATTCCCCCCTATCCCATTGACGACTGGCACGAGAATGAGGAGAAAGGGGATGGCGAGCAAGGTCCCCGCAGCCTGATTCAGCACGTGGCCAGCCACAAGCTCTACCGCTAGAAGAATGGAGAGCGCTGGAATGCTCTCCCTCAAGATTCGCTTGTAGTTATAGAAGGTCACACGAAACCCCCCATTCCCATTGATACCACCAATAGGAGTAGCATTGTGATGATGTCTCCTACCGTAGCCAGTGAGGGCGCTGTGACATTGTCCGGGTCGAGTCCCCTCCTGAATGCTATGAGGATGATTCCAAAGGTGATGCCTACCTGGGCTGTGCCGGCGGCGGTTCCGGCCACAGTGGCAATCAGGACGAGCTTCGCGAGACCTGCAGATTCTAGGCCCAGGAGGATCGAGGTGAAGTGGCTCAGTGCTCCTACCAGGGATGAGAGAGCCACGCTCAAGATGAGGGCTGCGGCCACGTTCTGGCGAGTCTCTTCATTCCAGAGGTTCCCCTTGCCGATTAGCCCCATGTGGACAGCGGACCCCAGACGGGATCCCATGGCACCGCTGATTCCGCCTCTCAGAGCGACGAGAGCCGGGATCATAACCAAGAGACCTGGCGTTCTCCCCAAGACCTCCTCCATCCTCTCTAGGAGGAGGCCCGCAGTGATCAATCCTAGCCCAGCTAGGAGAAGCACGGGAAGGGATTCCCTGTAGATGGATGGCAGGGACACGGCTTGGGAAAGACGACCGGATAAAAAGGCCTTTAGTCCCCGAGCACCCGGACCTGCAGTAGGTGGGGCAGGATGGTAACGTCCATAGGAAGAGTCCCTATCAACTCGCCATCCATCTCTGCCAACACCTCCGCCTGCGCAGTAGCTGAGACACTCTTCCCCCTCAGGTACTTCACCTTGGGATGCTCCACGTGCTCCCCTTTCCTCAGCTTCCCGAGGTTTCTGAGGGCATCCCCGAAATGGATATCACCAAAGAGGACGAGATCAAAGATGCCATCATCCAGCTCAGCCTTGGGAGCAGGCTTCAGACCACTCCCGTAGTACATCCCATTGGCCACAATGACGCTGTTCATCGGCCCCTCTGCCACCAATTCGCCATCCACCCTTACTTCCACGACCTCGTTCGTGTAGGAGGGGAGGGTTGTGATGATGGCCCACATGAAGGCGAACCTGCCGCCGAAGGGTTTCGAACTTCTGTTCACCTTGTCCACTACCGCACCTCCGGCTCCGGCCTCAAGGATGTTGGCAAAGTAGCGTGTCTCGGTCGTGCCCTGCAGGCTACGATAGGTAGCCTTGCCCACGTCTACAGTACGAAATACCTCCGAACGCAATAGCCGCTGGGCGTGCTCAAGACCAGAAGGCAACCCGAGGGTCTTTGCGTAGTCACAGCCGCTGCCGACTGGTATGATTGTGAGGCGAGCATCGCGGTCAACGAGCCTATCGTCCTCTATGAAGCCATTGAGAACCTCATTCACGGAGCCGTCGCCGCCGACAATGGTGATATCACTCTCCCCTCTGCGGAGTGCAGATCTCACGAGGCTAACCGCCGACCACGGCTCCGAGGTGTACTCGACCTCCATGTCACCAATCGCTGACCTCATCCGGGACTCCACATCAGGCCAGTGGCGGCCAACACTGCCCCCAGCTGCAGTCGGATTCACCACGAAGAGCATCTCAGGTCTCCCCCCGGAACGCCTCCGCGGCGACCACGATCTGCCTGTATTCCTCAACCTCCCGCCGCACTCGGTCCACGCACCATCCCAGATCTCCAGCCATCAACCTTGCGACCTCTTCCGCCACTTCAAGCCCATGCTCCAAATCCTCATGCA
>JAJISG010000174.1 GCA_022848835.1 Thermoplasmatota archaeon
CGACGAGTATACGGAACAGGCTTATAACGGTAATCTACCGGATGTCCTTATACATCTTGTAGCCATCCTCCTTATCGGTATAGAACCTGGGCAGCAGGTGCCGGATGCTGTATCCCAGCCGGTTGTAGAACTTGATGGCTCCAGCGTTGCTCTTTCTGACCTCCAGTTCAATGGAGGTGATGCCCCTAGCTATGCACCTCTTGGTGAATTCTGCCATCAGGGCTGAGCCGATCCCCCGATTCCTGTAGTCCTTTCGAACGGCCAGCATCAGGACTCGTGCCTGCCTGGGAGCGGAGACGACGCCCGCGATGAAGGCTATGATAGCGTCCTCCCCCCTCACAACGATGAACCCATCCGGCCACCAGCCGTTGATGTCTATGAACAGAGAGGGTGGGTAATTCTCCCCCAGGGACTCCCGAGTGATCTTCCGGATGACGGCGACGTCTCGGTGGCTGAAACTCCCCAAGGCGAATTCCGTGGGGAACTTGGACCCCTTCTCGATCTGGGGCGGCTTCATCCGTACGTCGATATCCTCGCACCCCTGATAAAGCATTAGATTGTATTCTCAGCGGCCGGTGGCGAGGCGGGGAGGCTACAACATATGCCCATAAGGCGAGTTGACCCTGAGTATGCTGGACCCGCCTCTGAGGGCCGACATTCCCAGAATGGTCTGCGGGCGATCTGCTCCTCTCCAGGGGCGAGTCACAATGGTAAAATGGGGAACCGAACATTCAGTGACAAGCGCCGAGGTAGGGTCTTGAAGTTCGAAGGCTTCCAACTAGTCGAGTTCTCGGGGGAACACCCCAATCTCCCCATCTCGGACGCTCTTGGATGTCTTAGGGGTCTCGGAGTCATTCCGAGCAAGGTGGTGTATGAGAGGCGATTCCTTGCTTTCCGTCCGGGAGTCGACCTTCGGGAGCTGGCCTTACGGGCGGCCTTGGGCCGATACGTAGGTGAGGTCCTGATATCGGGTACTCTGGAGGAGGTGCGACGGAGAACCGGAGAGGTGGATCTACGCGGCAGGAGTTTTCGGCTACGGGTGGTGGATTACACCGGGAGTGTCGAGACGCCGTCCTTGGAGGCCGCTCTGGGAGGCTCTCTAGCCTCAACCGGGAGGGTCGACCTGGAGGATCCAGAAGTGGATCTGCGTCTCATCATCTCCGAGGGAGCTTGTCTCTTTCGCGTGGAGGCAGTCGTTGACAGGGCGGGTTTCGAGTCGAGGAAAGTGGAAAGACGCCCCTCCTTTCGGCCGGTGGGCCTCCATCCGAAGTTCGCGAGAGCTCTAGTGAACCTGACAGGGGTGTCTAAGGGGGAGACCCTGCTGGACCCCTTCAGTGGGACCGGAGGAATATTGTTGGAGGCGGCGCTCGTAGGTGCTAGGGCCGCAGGCTCAGATGTCAAGGAAGATGTGTTGGAGGGCTGCCGGGAGAACCTGCACTTCTTCGGCCTGGAGGCGGATATGCGCGTCTGCGATGTCGGAGATATCGTTGAAGAGTTCGACCGGGTGGACGCGATTGCTACAGATCCCCCCTACGGCAGGGCAGCGGGAACCATGGGGGAGAGGCTGCCGAGATTGATAGAGAGGGCATTCGAGGCCTTCCGTGGGGTTCTCAAGGTCAGCGGACGGGTGGCCATATGTCTGCCCAAGTTGGAGTACATCGATCTTGGGAAGAGGTATCTCAGACTCCTGGAGTGGCACTCTCTCCCGGTCCACAGGTCCCTCATCCGACATTTCTCGGTCTTCGAGAAACCTAGGTAGAGACGTTCAGGTTCAGTTTCTTGTCCGTACCCGGGGATCCACCTGTGGTCTCGCCGAGGATGTCGATGGTGACTTCCTGCCCCGTAGCTGTGTCG
>JAJISG010000175.1 GCA_022848835.1 Thermoplasmatota archaeon
GATGCCTAGGACCCTGACCTGTGCCTTCATCATAACAACCTCAGCTGACCAGTCACCTTGTCGATTAGCTCCTCTGGTCCTGGCCCTATCCCGAGGCATGTGGTGGTTCCTGGAGGCACCTCCGTGAGCCCCGCGTCGATTATCATCTTAGTAGTCAGATCTAGAGGTCTGGCCCTATCCTCCAGGTCTCTAAGCGATTCCAGGTCCTCGACCCTGAGGACGACCTTCCTCTGGCCCTCCCCCATCCATGCCTTGAACCACCTTCGATGGGACCGTCGCGATATCTGGGCGCAGGATACGGCCGCGTGGGCAACCTGAACCGCCATTTTCCCCTTTGATAATCCAAGGTCATCTCGAATTACAACCGCCAGCTTGTACTCCATCACCATAGCCCCATCGCCTCCTCCTCGAGCCTTCTCTTCTCTGTCTCCAAGTCCTCTATCAGTCGCCGCAGCCTGGCTGCCTCTCCGTCTCCAAGACCATTTGACGCTGACTGCTTCCTCGCCTCCTCGAGGCGTGTCGATACATCTGTCAGTCTATCGAAGATATCGACCCTCTCTCTCATTTCGACTGAGGGCGCGGGCTTAGTCATGCGCAGCCATCTCCTAATCCTGGGATAAGCTCCGCGATGCATTCCCGAGAAAAAGAGGAGAACCGTTAGGAGGATCAGTCCTGGCCACAGGTACTCAGGCTTGAACAGTACCTGATCCGACCCCCTGGCTAGATTGACAAGCAAGCTGCCGTAGACGATGGTGATCGAAACGCTCATCAGTATTCCGAGGAAGGCCCGGTAAAGTGGGTCCAGGTCTCCTCCAAGGCTCTTCCTCCGAGGAAAAAGGAGGTTCACCAGGAAATAACCCGGTAGGAAGAATATCAGGGGCAGGAGGGCCAGTTCGAGAGCCACCATGGAACAAGGGGGGGCGAGTTATCTAGCTTTCGCGGCGGTCCAGTTACCGGCTGGGGACCGATCTTAGGCCGAAGTACTGATCCATCTCCACCAGAACCCGTTCCCTGAACCTAACCAGGCCTGGATAGTCATCAATCTTCGAGGAGACCTTGCTGAGATAATCCAAGGCATCGGAGAACAGGCCCAACCCCGCTAGAACAGCCGCCTTGGCAAAAAGAGCATCCGGATCATGCGGGTCTCGCTTGAGCCTAAGCTCGCAAAGCCTTATCAGATTCACGGTATCCTGTTCCAGAATCGTTCGGGCCACTGCTTCCGCAGAGTCGATAAAGAGGATAAAAAGTGTTCCGCTCGGGATTCAACTTTGATTACCACTCCTGGACATATGAATGCTCTGTTCACGCCTGCCCTGACTTGCGCACATATCTCGGGGAGATTTCGGCCCGATCCCCTTCCCAGTGAAAGCCTCAGAGGGGCTAGGTACGAGAATGATGGATTCATCTGGAACCAGTGATGGATCGGATTCAGAAAACTGGATGTGATGGGCGCCTGAACCCATCGCAACCTCTTTATTCCCTCCGGTGAATGAAGATTCATGGGGGAGGGGGCAACACTGGAAGAGCTCATGAGCCAAGTTGCGGACTTCGTCACCAAGCGGGAGTGGGAGGTATTTCACAACCCCAAGGATCTTGCCATCGCCATGGCAGTCGAAGCCTCGGAGCTGCTGGAGCACTTTCTGTGGAGGACTCCAGAGGAGATCAACCAACTGCTCCCTGAGCTGAAGGAGAAGATCGAGGAAGAGCTGGCGGATGTTTTCATCTACGGGTTGAGCATGGCAAACGCCCTCTCCGTAGACCTTGCCGATGCAATACACCGGAAGCTCAGGAAGAATGAAAAGAGATTTCCGGTGGACCGCTTTCGGGGACGCGCATACGGCTGATTCCACAGTTCTCGAGCTGGTCAGGAACATCCGTTACTCGCAGATGGCTGGAATGTCGGCGGAAGGGGGAGGGTCATGCCCGGAGGCTTGTGCGATCGATCATAGAGGACAGTTCGCGTTGTGAGTCCTGGACGTCTCTCAGTGAGTAGTTTCGAAAACCATGGCTGAGGCAGTCGGCCCGCAACGCCTCGTAGCCCTGGTCCATGAGCTCCTTTAGGTTAACCACATCCTCCATATTGTACTCCAGGAGTATTTCGAGGGCCTCCTCATCACCCTTTTCGTAACGCTGCCAGAGAAAGACAGCGTCCCATCCCTGAATGTCCCTCGTTCTTGCCGTCCTGCTGATTCCGAGCCTCCTCTCTATGGCCTTGAGGCCGCCCTTCAATCCTAGGCGGGCCAAGACATACCTGAGGTCTATGTGAATCTGATGCAGCCTCAGATCGGGGAAGGCCCTCCGCAGAAACGGGAGGTCGAAGCAAGAACCGTTGAAGGTGATTATGAGACGGTAACGTTCCAGGTCACTGGGGAATCTCTCTGTATCGCCAACAACATAGGAGCGCATCTTCTCGCCGTCGTAGAGGCCTATGACAGTTATCTCATCCCGCTCCGACTCCATCCCAGTGGTCTCGATGTCCACGAAGGCCACGGAGTCCCTGAACTCACCGTAGGCCCTCCAGGATTCCCTGGTAGGTAGAAGCGGCTGGAAGAAGCGGTGATTCCGACGACCGAGCTCATCGAGGGATGTTGAAAGCCCCTCCTCCAGGAGTCTGGTACGGGCGGGGCCGAGCCGTACCATCTTCCTGGACTCGAAGAAATCATCCCAGGTCGTTATGCCGGCTTTCCAGAGTTTCCTCTCCGTAACGTAGCCGACGCCTGGCAAGTGTACGAACGTGTTCCTCAGCAAGGAATTCCTGTCTTGGACGTTGTCGCTGGTATATTAAGGAAGGTCGGGGAGGTCCCCGAAAGTAGTTTAGGGTCTCGGCGGGTTTGTCATCGGAATGTTTGAGATGAGGGAGAGGGCCTGCCTCGGCCGTGTCGGCAGGTTGAGAACCAGTCACGGAGTGGTGGAAACACCCGCTCTCATGCCTGTCGTCAATCCCTCCAACCTCCTAATCTCCCCCGAGGAGTTGCGCCGGAGGTTCAGGATTGAGATCCTCATGACCAACGCCTATATCATCTACAGGAGCAGATTTCGAGACCAGGTACTCGAAAGGGGCATCCATCACATCCTCGATTTTGAAGGCCCCATAATGAGCGATTCCGGGGCCTTTCAGCAGCACGTGTACGGGCGTGTGGACGTCTCCAATGAGGAGATCGTCAAGTTCCAGACCGCCATGGGCTCAGATCTCGGCGCAGTCCTGGACATCTTCTCGGAACCTGATAGCCGGTGGAGGGAGTGTGAGGAAGGAGTCCGCGAAACGCTGTCGCGTTGTGAGGAGGCCGTTGCCTGGAAGGGTGAGATGGGCTTGGTCGGGACAGTCCAAGGAGGGCTGTTCTCGGACCTTAGGACGAAGTGTGCCAGGTCCTTGTCACAGATAGATCTCCGAGTCCAGGCCATAGGCGGCGTCGTTCCCCTGATGGAGGGCTACCGCTTCGCCGACCTTGTCGAGGTCATCATCGCCAGTAAGAGGGGCCTGAGGCCAGATAGACCCGTCCACCTCTTCGGAGCGGGGCATCCCATCACGTTCGGCCTCGCGGTTCTCCTGGGCTGCGACCTATTCGATTCCGCCGCTTACGCCAAGTACGCCTACGATGGCAGGATGATCACCCGGTGGGGGACGACTCGGGTGAAGAATCTGAGATATGTTTCCTGCAGCTGCCCTGCATGTTTCGATGCTACGCCTAAGGATCTGAAGGATGATGTCAAGCGACTAGCGGAGCACAACCTACACGTAAGCCTCCAGGAGCTGGAGGAGCTGAAGCAGGCCATCCACGAAGGTAGCTTGTGGGAGCATGTGGAGAGGCGGTCTAGGGCCCATCCTCGCCTCCTGGAAGCGCTGAAAACCCTCAGGAAGCACGTGGACTTTCTGGAACGGTATGAGAAGCTCTCTGACGGTAGCCTCTTCTACGCGGGTCCCGAGTCGATGTGGAGACCTGTTGCCTGGAGGTTTCGGAGGAGGGTGCTCGAGAGGTACAGGCCTCCCGAGGCCGAGTCACTGCTCATCCTGCAGGAGGCCAGGCGACCCTACTCGCGGACGTACGCCTCCCTGCTCCGGGATCTCTCCCTGAAAGCGAACGCCCATGCCGTGGTCAGATCGGTCCTGGGACCAGTGCCCATCGAGCTGGATGAGGTCTACCCCGTAGCCCAATCGGTGATCCCGCGCGAGCTGGACGTCGAGGCCTTGGAGGCATCGGAGGTCTTCCTGAGGCAATTCCTCAGGCTGGGCCACTTCTCCTTCGGTGTGCTATGGGAGGGGGATAAGACGATAGCGGAACTCGCCTCGAAGGCGAAAGGTCCATCCTCCCTGGACATGGACATGGCGAGAGCTAGGGCCGTAGCCGACTACCAGTTCGGCTCCGGGGCATCCGACGCCCTCCTGGGAGGCGAGGTGGAGTTGGTGAAGTCCAAGAAGAAGGGAAAGATAAGGAATGTGTACGTGGACAGCGAGCATGTGCTCTCCCTGAGGGCTGGCGACGGTCTCTACACACTGAAAATGGCGGGAGGCCGACGCCTTCACGCTACCTTCGGTCCACCGCGACTTCGAGTCGTGGTCAACGAGGAGTCCGCCCCCTTCAACCGAGAGGGGAGGAACGCCTTTGCAAAATTCGTCGTGGAGTGTGATGACAGCATAAGGCCGTGGGAGGAGGTCTTGGTCGTGGACGAGTCCGACGACCTCCTGGCGGTGGGCAGAGCCATAATGAACCGGGAGGAGATGATGGCCTTTCAGCAAGGGGTGGCCGTGAAGGTGAGGGAGGGGTCAGCGCTCTCCTAGCATCTTCTCCGCCACGGAGATGCAGGAGAGGTAGTCCTCCAGGGTATGTATGAGGCTATCCAAGGATTCCGCAGTGGCTACGGAGATGAGAGTGTTGCCCTCCAGTTTCGCCTTCACGTAGGGATAGTTCTCCAGATCCACCGCTTGGAGGATCTTCTTCGCAGTTTCCTCGCTGGAATATGTGAACTCGAGGTGGCACTCTACCTCGGACATCGTCGCCCGGTGATGGGGCTCAAATCTATAGTGCTTTAGGACGATGGACCGTCGTGAAGGCGGATCCCAGGATCGTGCTGTTCACCTTGCTGCTGGGAGTGGGGGCCACCACGACAATGGTCCTCCTGGCCCTCAACATGCCCATGGAGGGCTTCCTCGTCCTCATATTCCCCTCCTTTTTTCTGTGGATTCTCATACCCTTCCTCGTCCTTTATCTCTGGAGGAGACTCTTGGGTCGAAGAAGGGCGGGATAGCCCCGGGGAGATTCGAACTCCCGTCGCCAGGTTTCCCCTCGACCCAGTGGCCGATCCAAAGCCTGGAATCATTGTCCTCTAGACCACGGGGCTTCGGCGGTGAATAGGGATATGGCCTCTTTAAAACATCTCGATGATCAGACCGACCACCAGAGATCCCCTCAGGGACTATGTGGAGGCGTCGGTGATCGCCAGCGAGCTCTCTCATACGCTTCAGCATCTTTCTCTCGGTGGTTTCGATTACAGAACAGGTCACCAGTACGCA
>JAJISG010000176.1 GCA_022848835.1 Thermoplasmatota archaeon
TCGCACTCTGAGCAAGTGGGGATCGCTGTGTAGCCGTCCAGATTCAGCAGCCTCTCCAATAGCTCCTTGGGGGCAACATCCGCCTTGTTCGCTGCGAGAACCATTGGCTTCCCTGACTTTCTCAGCTCCCTCGCGAGCTTGAGCAGGTCCTCCTCCTTCCAGCTGCGGGGCCGATCTCCCAGCGCGGCCTTCCTCAGAGCCGCGTGAATCTGTGCCTCCTTCAACCCAAGACCAGCAAGCCTCTCCGAGAGGAGCTTCTCTAGACTCTCGCCCTCGATCTCGACCCTTCGGGTCATCTTGTCCCAGCCTCTGGCGAGAATGCCAACCATCCAGAAGGAGATCTCCTCCTCGAGAAAGTGGACATCATCTGCGGGGTCATGCTCTCCAAGGGCGCAGACATTGCCCTCCAAGTCGGTGGAGCCGCTGGCATCGACGATATGGATGAAGGCGGAGGCCTGCCTGAGATCGTCGAGGAACTTGTTCCCAAGGCCGCGACCCTCGTGGGCGCCGGGCACAAGGCCTGCTACATCCAGGAGGTCCATGGGAACTAAACGAGTCCCATCACTACAAGGAGCGTTGCTGGGTTTACAGGTCACTCCAATCTCCGAGTGGGGACAGGGATGGGTGACGTAGGCAATTCCCCGGTTCGGCTCTATGGTGGTGAAGGGATAGGGTGCAATCTCCGCGGGGGCCAGGGTAGCAGCGGCGAAGAAGGTACTCTTCCCTGCGTTTGGCTTCCCTACGACGCCTATCAGCATCGTCCTCAAATCTCATGGAGAAGGGCTCGATTTATAGTTAATGGTGGGAGGTAAGCGGAGGTGGGAAGCGGTCCGGGAAAGCTCTTAAGGGCGATGTCGATTCGATGTATGAGTGCCACCCAAGATACCGGAGAGCCACCCAAGATACCGGTCACTGGTTACCAGAGAGAAGCTGGTGCAGGCCTGCGAGGAGGGTCTGGTTGCATGGGAAGGGCTTCTGGCCCACGGCAGGGGCGAGACCTTCGACTATTTGCTAGGAGAGAGGAGCGTGCCCGAGGCCCTCCACGCCGAGAAGGCGGCCTCCGCCCATCTCCTGATGGCCGAGAAGGCGGCCATATCCGTGAACGGTAATGTGGCCGTCTTGGCGGCCGAGAGGATTCGAAGGCTCTTGGAGGCCACAGGAGCGGTGGTGGAGGTGAACCTCTTCCATCGGACGGAGGAGAGGGTTCGAAGAATCGCCGACCTACTGACATCCACGGGAATTCGGAATGTGCTCGGAACCCACCCCGACGCTGCGATACCGGGGCTAGAACACGATAGGGCCCTCTGCAGCAAGGAGGGGATATTCGGTGCCGACGTGGTCCTCATCCCCCTGGAAGATGGGGACCGGGCGGAAGCCCTGGCCCGCATGGGGAAAGTGGTCATCTCTGTAGACCTCAATCCCCTCTCTAGAACCAGCAGGGAAGCCACCATCGCCATCGTGGACGAGGTCTCCAGGGCGCTGGATAACATGGTGGAGTTCGCGGAGGAGCTGAAGGGTCGACCGGAAGCCATTCGGGGTGCGATGGTGGGATACGAGAAGGGGAGGAATCTGGCAGGAGTCCTAAAGAGGATATGGGAGAACCTCGAGACCTCCCAGCAGTAACTCGTCACAATGTTTAAATCACCTCTCGACCATGGTATATTCCCGTTGGAAACATGAAGTACGTCATTGTGACTGGCGGGGTTTTGTCCGGCCTGGGGAAGGGGATCACGACCTCCAGTATCGGACTGAACCTCAAAGCTCGAGGGCTGAAGGTCACCGCCATAAAGATAGACCCTTACCTGAACTGCGACGCTGGAACCATGAATCCCTTCCAGCATGGCGAGGTCTTCGTCCTGGAGGATGGTGGGGAGGTGGATCTGGACCTCGGCAACTACGAGAGGTTTCTGGATGTGGAGCTCACTATTGACCACAACATCACCACCGGGAAGGCCTATCTAGCCGTCATCGAGAAGGAGAGGCACGGCGACTACCTAGGGGGCACGGTACAGATCATACCCCACGTAACGGATGAGATCAAGCGGATGATCACCTCCGTGGCGGAATCAGCGAACGTGGACGTAACCCTGGTGGAGATTGGTGGGACCGTGGGTGACATAGAGTCCATGCCATTCCTTGAGGCCGTCAGGCAGCTGTCCATCGAGGTGGGCAAGGAGAACTGCTTCTTCGTGCACACGACACTGGTGCCCATACTGCCGGTGGTGGGAGAGCCGAAGACGAAGCCCACACAGCACAGCGTCAAGGAGTTGAGAGCCGTGGGCATCCAACCGGACGCCATCGTAGCCCGGGCTCCTCTACCTCTGGGCAAAGAAGTCCGGCAGAAGATATCCCTCTTCTGCGACGTTCCGTTGGAAGGCATCGTAAGTGCTCCCGATGCCGGTTCCATCTACGAGGTTCCCCTCATACTAAATCGACAGGGCTTAACGGACTACCTGATGCACCGTATGGCCCTGAAGGGCGGTGAGGCTGACATGAAAGAGTGGAAGTCCTTCGTGGACCGCATCACAAGCTCGAGGGACCTCGTAGAGATAGCCCTGGTGGGGAAGTACACCCACCTGCAGGACTCCTACATGAGCCACGTAGAGGCCTTCAAGCATGCTGGGGCGAGGGCCAACGTGAAAGTGAAGGTCCGGTGGATCGAGAGCGTAGACATCGAGAAGAGAGGCGTAGACATCCTGGAGGGTGTGCACGGCATTCTGGTCCCCGGCGGCTTCGGAGATAGGGGGATAGAGGGTAAGGTCATGGCCATCCAATACGCCCGAGAGGGGGAGATCCCCTTTCAGGGGGTTTGCCTAGGATTCCAGCTCGCCACGGTGGAGTTCGCCCGACATGTCTTGGGTCTGGAAGGGGCCAACAGCACGGAGTTCGATCCCAAGACCCCATATCCTGTAGTCGACCTCCTGCCCGAACAGAGGGGTGTAGAGGACATGGGGGCCACCATGAGACTGGGGGCCCACGAAGTCGTCCTGAAGCCTGATTCGAAGGCTCGGGACCTATACGGGTCTGGTAGGGTCTACGAAAGACACAGGCACAGGTATGAGGTCAACCCCGCCTTCATACCGAAACTCGAAGCTGCGGGTCTGCTATACCCTGGCATGTCCGCGGACGGACGGCGGATGGACGTCCTAGAGCTGGACGGACATCCCTACTTCATCGCTTCCCAGTTTCACCCGGAGTTCAAATCTAGACCCCTCAGTCCGTCTCCCATCCACTATGGCCTGGTATCCGCCGCCTTGAAATTCAGGGGCTGAGGGAAACTCTTTAAGGATTGGCCAGCATAGGAAAGGCGTGCCCAGCTACAAGGAGCTTTTGAAGAGGGCCAAGGAGGCTCTCCCACACACCGAGGTAGCAAAGGACCGGTTCCAGGTTCCCGAGGCGAAAGTCCTCCATGAGGGTAGCACCACCGTCCTTAGGAACTTCGCAGACATCTGCGATGTCATCAACAGGGACTCTCAGCAGGTATTCGCCTACCTCCTGAGAGAACTCGGAACCTCCGGTACCATAGATGAAAGGAGGGTCCTGTTCAAGGGTCGCATGCCCACTAGTCAGATTGACGAGAGGATCGGCAGCTACGTGGAGGAGTATGTCCTCTGTAGTGAGTGCGGGCGGCCCGACACCCGAATCATCAAGGAGGACCGGATCGCGATTCTGGAGTGCGATGCCTGCGGCGCCCGTCGACCCCTGAAGGTAGTGAAGAGGGCCACGAAGGTGGAGGAGGAGGGGTTACAGGAGGGCAAGGTCTACGAGGTCATGATCCAGGACATTGGGAAGAAGGGAGATGGGATCGCCAAGAAGGACAAGTACATCATTTACGTTCCTGGCACGATCAAGGGAGCCATTGTGAAGGTGCGTATAGAAAAGGTCGTCGGGACCATAGCCTTCGGGAAGATCGCCAGGGATTAGACATGGCCAGGGAGCTTGCGGCCGTCGTGGTCATGGGGGGACTTCTCGCTCTCTCCCACGTCATAGCCCTCCTCCTGGCCATACCGTTCACCGCCGAAGAGCTGCAGGCCTTCGAGGATCCCAACGCCGTGACCAACGCCATCTTCTACTTCATCCTCATAGTAGCCTTCAGCGCGGTGGTCCTCATCCTCGTCAAGAGGAGGAGGGAGGGCATCCTTCGGTATTTCATCCTCGGGGCCATCGCCCTCACGATGGTGTTCGTCTTCTCAGTGCCTCTCTCCTACGCCTTCTCCTTTCTCCCCTCTCCCTGGCAGGACATCGCTAGCCTCGCTGCGACCTTGGCGGTGGTGGTGGGCCTGACCTACGCCCTCCTGAAGTACCCCGAGTGGTATGTGGTGGACACAGCTGGCCTTGCCGTAGCCGCTGGTGTCACGGCCATCGTAGGAATCTCCTTCGGAGTCCTGCCCGCCCTCGTCTTCCTCGTCGCCTTGGCAGTATACGACGCCATTGCTGTCTACAAAACGAAGCACATGCTCACCCTGGCCGACGCCATCTCCGGGCTAAGACTACCCATCCTCCTGGTGATACCCAAACGGCTTCCCTACTCCTTCCTGCGGCAGGAGAGGCTCAAAGAGCAGCTGGATCGAGGAGAGGAGAGAGCCGCCATGTTCATGGGCCTGGGGGACATAATCATCCCAGGCATCCTGGTGGTCTCGGCCTTCGCCAACCTTCCGGATGGCGTCACCTACCTTGGAGTCGGTGCCAACCTGCTTGTTGCCCTGATCACCCTCCTGGGGACGCTAGTGGGCTTCAGCCTCCTCATGAAGTTCGTCCTAAGCGGGAGACCTCAGGCAGGCCTGCCCCTCCTGAACAGTGGTGCCATCCTGGGCTACATCGTCTCCTACTACCTCTTCTACGGTGATCTGACCTTCGGGATTGTCATCTGACACGGAACCATGAGA
>JAJISG010000177.1 GCA_022848835.1 Thermoplasmatota archaeon
GTGCGGTGCCTCCGACTCGTCAGCTTGCCAGATATCTTCACCAACGCGCCCTTGGCCCCCGATTCCATAATCCTTCGCAAGGTGGAGTGGCCTGCCCGCCGGAAGTGCCATCCCCTCTCCAGGGCGCTGGCCAGCTTCTCCGCCATGATCTGTGCGTTGAGGGCAGGATTTCCCACCTCCTCCACCTCTATCTGTGGGTTGTCCAGGGCGAAGTTCTCATCGATGGAATTGGTGAGCGCCTTGATGGTGACGCCCCTTCGACCTATCACAATCCCAGGCCTCTCAGCGAAGAGGGTGATGCGCGTCCCCATCGGGGTCCTCTGTATGTCGAGTCCACCGAAGCCTGCTCGAGAGGTCTCCCGCATCATGTACTCCTTCAGGAGGACTCTCTTCAGATTGTCCGCCACGATCTTCCTCTCGCTCACCATCACTCCACCTCCATGAGGATGACCTCCACGTTGGTGGTCTCTTTCACCCACGGAGTACTCCTCCCGAAGGCCCTTGCCCTGTAGGACTTGGTGGGCCTTCCTCTGTATGCGGATATGTGATGGACCACCATGTTCTCGGAATCCAACCCCTTGTACTCGGCGTTCTCCTGGGCACTCTCCAGCAGCCTCAGCATATGCCTGGCCACCTTTACGGGATACCCTCCAGACCCCATGGTCGGCCTGTGGGCCACGGCCCTCTTGTATCGCCTGTAGGGGATGGGCCTGCGCTTCTCGATCACATCCTCCAGAATCTCCTTAGCCGAATCCACCCGTTTCCTCCGCAGTGCGAGGCAGACCTCTCTTGCTTTCTTGGGGGAGATTGGGAGCTCATTGCCGTAGGCCTTCGCCGTCGTCTCCTCATCAACCTGTAGCGAGTACCCCATTTCTCACCCCTATTTCAGCGGCAGGAACTTGGACGATCTGGTGGCTCCCACACCAGGGCCAGAGTGCTTCACTGGCTTTCGGGTCAGCGCGAACTCCCCCAGGTAGTGGCCTATCATCTCAGGTCGAATCTCGAACCTGACGAACTCCCTGCCGTTGTGGACCGCCACCTCCCTCCCCACAAAATAGGGGAGGATGGGTATATCCCGCCTATGAGTCCTGACGAGCTTGCCATCTGAGGAGCGGAGCTTCTCCAAGACGATCCCGTGTTCCTGCGACAGACCTCGCGAGAAGGTCCTCCTTACTCGAGAGGGCATGATGGCGAGAATCTCCTGAAGGCTCAAGGCTTGTAGCTCCTCCAGGGTATGCCCCCGATAAGTGAACTCCCTCTTACGCCTAGCCTCCGCTGCCCCTGCCTTCTTCCTCGCACGCCTCCTAGCAGCCTTTGCCGACCCACCTCTCTTGGGCAACTCTATCGCCTCCTCTTTTTCTTCTTCGGCGAGAGCCTCCCAACCTTCCTTCCAGGCGGAGCGTTGCGGGAGACGGTGCTGGGCCTTCCCACATGTTGGTGAGCTCCTCCACCGTGAGGGTGGGCCACGGCGTTCATAGCGACTCCCCGCACTTTGAAGGACCTCCTAGCTTTGCTGGAGAGGGCCCCGATCTTTTTGCCCGCCTTGGCGAAGGGCTTGTCATTGTGGCCGGAACCAGCGACCACGCCTATCTGCGCCCTGCATCCTGGGCTGAGGGACTTGAGCTTACCCGAGGGCATCTGAACAACCGTGTGGTCGCCCTGGCTTACGATCACTGCCGAGGCTCCCGCGGCCCTACAGAGCTTACCG
>JAJISG010000178.1 GCA_022848835.1 Thermoplasmatota archaeon
TATAGAGAGACGCTCCCTCTCCGATGCCAGGGACGTCTTCTCTTCGGCAAACTGCTTCTCGAGAGCAGCCAGGATTTGGGTCTTGTTGGCGACCTCATTGAGAGACTTTTTCAGGTCATCGTAGAGCTTCGTGAACTCCATCTCCCTGGCCACTACCTTCTCGTTAAGGCTGTCCAGCTCCTTGGCGCCCTCCTTGGAGGCCTCCTCTCTGTCGATCAGCTCTTCCTCGCGAGCGAGGAGCGTTTCGTGTCTATCGTTCACCTGCTTCTCCCGTGCCTCGACCTCGGCTTTTGCCTTCACGACCCCTTCTTCCTTCTTGCTGACCTCCCTCTCTCGGGCCTCGATGCCCTTCTGAATGGGTTCGAAGGCGGCTTTCTCCTTCTCAAACGCCTCCCGTTCCTTCGCCAGCTCCTCCCTGCTGGTCTCAATGGATTCTCTCTCGGAATGGAGGCTAGTCTCCTTTCCGACTATCTCGGCCTCCTTGGTCTTGAGTTCCGCAACCTTGTTCTGGATTAGATCCCAGACCTCTCCCTGCTCGTCAGCCAATTGTCCACCTTCTTGAATCTACATACATCTCCTCTCATGCAACTTAAGTAGATTTTCATATCAGTCTCAAGTCTGAGAATCTACGAATTGACTCCTACCTAGCCACATATCACATGCTAGAGGAGGCGAAGATCGGACCTAGAACCATCAGACCGGAATTTCCCACCTCCAGGAGGTGCTTCTCCATGCTGTGCTGACAGGCTCTCATCTTCTCCACCTGCAGGTATCTGACGATCTTTCTCTTGCTCCTGTCAAGACCCAACATGATTATGCCGTCCACCAAGAAGCCCTCATTGCCTAGGAGCTGACTCTCCTCCCCCTGAGAGCGCTCCATCACGATGAGAGAGATGAGGTTCTGATCCCTCAACATCTTGAAAAAGTAGAACATCCTCTTCCGCATATCTCCCGAAGAGGGCATCAGGCTGTACAGGGCGCCCAGGGAATCGAGGGCGAAGAGGGTGAATCTCTTCCCGTGAATCTTCTTGTAGTGGGAGATCATCTTCTCTATGAAGCCCAGGTAGTCCGTTTGATCGCTATCTTCCATCACCTGGTCTATCTCCCTAAGGTCGGTGAAGTCCGAGATCTGCATGTTGAGGGATATGTCCAGTCCCATGTTCTCCATGTTTTTCAGGTGGGAATGAACGGTCTCTTCGAGGGTGGTATACAGCCCGAACTCTCTTGTTTTCTTCAGGTAGTAGGACATGAGAGAGTAGCAGAAGGTGGACTTCATGGCACCCGGAGGTCCGGTTACGAGGATGACCTTGGGCGATTCGATGTCGGTTACCAGAACTCTATCAAGGCCAGGAATCGAGTTTCTGAACATCGATCAACCGCCAATGACTTACAAAATGGGGTTCCGTGCTGTCGATATAACGATGTCGTCTTCATTATCCATTCTGAGTATAGCCAGTACTCGACATTACCAGTAGCCACATAGTCCGACAGGAGTAGAACACCGAAGGACTGCGCAAGACCGGCGACGAAGGATCCTCAGCCTTCGAGCCAGAGTCCCGGTTTCAGGTTGTTCCGTCACTTGATAAGCAGACCTTATCATCCATCGAAATCTTGTGAACAGATATTTAAGCGGAAAGCTGCTTAGAACAGTACGACACCCCTGAGGTGACTCTCATTGGTCAGTGGCCATGCAAAGAAGTGCCCGGCGTGCAAGGGCGACTTAGATACAGATTCTGACGTGTGTCCCAGGTGCGGAACGGATACATTTCTGTTACAATCTGAGAACGAGGAGAAAGGAGCCGAAGCGATTAGCCGTTCTAAGTCTCTGGATGACATCCTCGCGTCCATCATGGACGAGCCGAGCGTCAGATCCCCTGGTAAGAAGAAAAAGAGGAAGGAATTGTCTCTGGACGATCTCGATCTGGATCTGCCTTCTGAACCGCCAAAGCATCCCAAGCTAGAACTCGACATCCTAGAGGAAGAGGTGTTGGATAAAGGGGAGCAGAAGAGTGTCACCTTCGAGTGTCAGGGGTGTGGCGCTGAGGTATATGAATCAGCCTCACAGTGCCCCTCCTGCGGGGCCTTCTTCACAGAGGGGGAGTCATTCACCTGCCCCGTCTGCGGGTCAAGCGTGCCTGTCGACTCATCTCAGTGTCCAGCGTGTGGTGTCCACTTCGAGGACGACGAGTCTTCATCGGAGGGGGCAATCCGATCTAGGGCTGCGGAACCGAGTCATTCAGCGATCAGATCGATGGTTGAAGGAGGCGGCGCGGATGAGGCAGGGCCAGTCGTCAGGGGTGTCATGGACAGGTACTCGAGCCAGAGAGATGAGAACCCGTTGTTGGTGGGTGATGTCAGTAATCTCCAAACCTCCCTTCAGGAGCAGGTTGAATCCATAAAGTCCCTGGTGTCACTGGCGAACAGGTTGCACGTCCCGGTAGACAACACCCAAAAGGCGATAGCGGCGGCTACGAAGAAGGCGAGGGCTCGAGACCTCTCCTCCGCCGTTAAGCTCGCCTGGAGCGCTCGGCTTTCACTAGAACAGTCACTGGCTCTGCAGACCGCCCAGAGGCTGGAGATACTCGGGCGCGACCTACAGTCTCGGAGGGCCAGAGGAAATGCCTTCCCGGTGGCTGAGGCGCTGGTAAATGACGCCATGAAGGAGGTTGTGGAGGGTCAAGTCGACGCATCCTTTGAGAAGTTGCAGCTCGCGAAGCAGGATATATCGTCCAGGTCCAGCGGTCAGAGCGAGGCACACTCCGCGATCCAGGCAGCGGAGCAGTTCATCAACGAACTGGCGGAGCTGAGGGTGGCGGTTGACGGCTTTCGTGAGATCCTCACACAAGGGAAAGAGGCCTTAGAAATGGGCGACTGGGAGACGGCATCGCAACTTGCGCTAAGCGCGCAGCACAGGGCCACCGAGAGCCTGCGAAAGGGGATAAATGACGAGATGAAGAGAGGCAGGCAGATTGTGATGGAACTCAAGATGAAAGGTCGTGACGTGAGTGAACCTATCGACATTCTGAAGCAAGCTAGCGCCTGGGCCAAGGAGGAAGGCTACGCCGAGGCCATGAGGTCCCTCAAACTATTCAGGAAGCAGGTGCAGTCCTACTAGCTACGCCTTCTCGAGCCTAGTTACTGCAAAGCGCCCTTTGGCGATATCGAGGACGAAATCGGCTCTTTCGTGCTTCACCTTCCTCATTTTGACACAACGCAACCTGAGCTGTACGTTCGAATCGCCAGCTTCAAACTGCTTCAATAGGATGATGCCATCTGCCAAGAAGTCCACCCCGTGCTCCGCGAGTCTTGACGTTCCGAAGGGAATCTCCGATATGATGAGGGCAGTCACACCGGCATCCTTGAGGAAGCCGAAGAGGTTGAAGAGGTGTCTCCTCGGATCTGGGGGAGGTTTTGAAGCGTAGAGGGATTCCAGGGAATCCATCACGATCAGGGAGTAAGAGGCGACTCTTAAGGCCTCCCGGATGACTCCCTCGAAAATTGTCAGCCAGTCGTTGTCCGTCTCCGCCTCTGCGAGCTCCAGTCTGAGCCTGCCCATATCCAGCAGGTAGAGCTCGGATTCGTGGAAGTTCTCCATGCCCATGTTCTGCATGGCGGACTTGAGGTCCTCCGCGTTCTCCTCCAGGGTCACATAGAGTCCCTTCCGACCGTTGTGGGAGTTGTGATACAGGATGCTGAAGGCAAGAGATGTCTTCATCGTCCCGGGGTTCCCACAGAGGAGGACCACGTTGCCCTCGGGTATGCCTCCGCCCAGGGCCTCATCTAAGCCGTCCACATAAGTCGGTATCATTTTGATATTATCACGCAATGGTCACGCCTCGATATCAGCCTCTTCATCCTGTTACACCGCATGAAGGAAAGTCACGATGAGAATACCTCCATCTCCCGCTCCAAAATCTTGAGCTCCCGCTGTTCCAGTGTTGCCGGATCTATAGCCAGCAGGAAGATGAACTCGCTTTCGGAAACGTCGTCCACGACATGACGGATGAACTTCAGGACAGGCTCAAAGCCGTGGCTACTCCTCAGATAGTCGAGTCCATCGAGCATGATGATTCCGCGGTCCCGATCGATGATGAAACTCTCGACGATGTGAACGAGCATCTCGAGGACAGGCTCCACTGTTCTCTCTGAGGACTCTGACCTATGCGTCAGCCAGAGAATCTCTGCACCTCCCATCTCGAAACTCTGCTTGATCCTTGAGGGATTGGTCCTCGTGATTAGCATGCCCCTTACGCTCCTCGCCCTATCGGAAAAGAGTCGATAGGCCAAGTCCAACTTCCCCCCCTCGATCAGGTAGCTGTGGGCGGGAAGCAGATCTAGACCCGGCGCTTCGGCATCCTGCTCGCTAGGACTAGACTTGGCCAGACCGAGTACGTCCAGGGTTCCTCTAAGGTCTACCGCCTTGTTGTGAGCGGCAGCATGCGCCAGGACTTTATTAAAGGCGCCTTCGAGCTCTCGAAAGTCAGAGTCGAACGCTTCGGCAATGTGCCGAAGTGCATCCTCTGGGCAGGAGGCCTTCCTAGCCTTCAGGATCTTCCTGAGGTGGGCCAACCGTATGTCCATGTCAGGAGCCTGCAATTCTACTACCAGTCCCGATTCAAACCTAGATACCAGCCGAGAGTTGAGCTGCTGCATCTCTGAGGGGCGGCGATCGGCAGCAAGAATGAGGCGTTTTCCCCGCGCATCGAAGTCCTCGAAGATGTCGAAGAGCTCTTCCTCTACTCTCATCCTTCCGTCACTGTCTTGAACATCATCCAGAACAATCACATCTAGCTCACGAAAGCCTCGACGAAATTGGGTGAGCTGGTCCTCCCTTTCGGCCTCCTCCAGCTCCCACTTGAACTGGCCAACGGTCAGATACCTGAGTCTCACTCCGGACTGCCTCTTCAGAATACCGTTTCCCAGAGCGTGAAGTAGGTGGGTCTTGCCCAGCCCTGGCTTTCCTACGAGGAACAGTGGGTTGTAGGAATCCTCAGTAGCCTCCATGACGGCTGTACAGGCGGAGTAGGCGAATTGGTTTGGGCTCCCGACCAGGAAATTCTCGAAGGTGTATATGGCTAGAAGTCCCGTTTCGGGATCCGGGGCCTTGCGACCTCCCTTCCTCGCTCCTTTGCCGCTCGCCGCGGGTGCTTTCTTTCTCTTCTTGACAGCTCTGCCCGACCCCCTCTCCTCTGCCTTCTTCGGTTTCTCAGCCTTGGCCCGGGGCTTCCTCGCCCGACGTACCCCTGTCTTTACCCTGCCTTCATGCGCAACATTAGGAGCGGCCTCTCCGTCTGGCTCTGTCTCGTCTTCCTCCTGTTCATCAAAGACGCCAATGACCTTGGAGAGGCTCTGGCCAATGTCAGCGTCGAGGGACTTCCCCCTCCCCCTCTTCCACTCCTCGAGCTTCTTCCCCAAGAGCTTCAGCCCTTTGATGGGCTCCCTTCGATCCACCTGAAGGGTCGCTAGGAGTGGCTCAATCTCCACATCCGTATGAACGCTAATCATGCAATCCCGACTTCTGGCGAGGTCTCTGAAACGGGGAACAGCGTCCTTGCCGATCAAAGTCCCTCTTGGACCGAAGAAAAGCACTACTACCCGTCTTCCCCCGCCAAGTATCACGTAGCCGATGTTGGGATCCCCCTCGGCCACGACCTTCAGGTATCCATGGAACCCCCTCTTCTTCAAGAGAGCTATGACCTGCTTCAGGGATTTCGGGCCACCCTTGAACTCCTTGATGACCCTCCCTTCGGGAAACTTCACCGACTTTAGCACGATTGCCCTCACTCAGAACGAGCTGTGGGGATTCATATATAGGTTAATGCACCAGTTCCACACGTGATAATGCGAGAGTCAACCAGGGCTTCTGAACGACTCCGAAGCAGGCGCAGTTCGGAACCTAGGCCATAGCAAGGCTAGCGCCGTAGACAAGACAACCCAGAAAACCGCCCATTCAAGAACTGTGAGGTAGTAGAAGGTCTCTATCAGTCCCGAGGGGATAACTCCTGAAATCCGTTCTATCCTTGGTCTCAGCAGGAACGGCAGGGTCCACAGGGTGGCCACCACAAGCAGACTGCCGCCAAGGAGGAATTTTCTCGCCGTTGCAGACTTAGTCCTTGGTGTGAGGATATAGTACAGCCCAAAGCCGGCGAGAACCCCCCCTAGGGCAGAGATCATCGTGCCGACATACCAGAACTCCCTTTCCTCAACGCTGAGGTTTGTCTCGACTCCGGGAGGATTGGTGGGTACGTTGAGAATAGGCAGGAGACTGAAGATGAGGTACGCCAGGAGACCGAGAACGAGGGCCTTCCAGACGACACTACGCCATGGAAGCAGGCTCTCCGCCAAGGGGAAAACCAGAGCTAATGGAATGCCTATGAGAACGCCGATTAACACAGCCCCCCCAAAGGCGGTCGCCCTTCTCAGTTCCAGAGATACGGGGTTCTCCTCACCCTCGAAAGCTTCCGCCTCATCTATTAGGGGCCCCATCACCAGCAGGATATAGGCTCCAAGGACGACTCCAGCGACCAAGCCTGCGGCTAGGCCAACTTTCAGCGCCCTCAAGATGGTCATGCGTTCAATGGCACGGGACGCCCACGGCGTGTCTCAGGTCGTGGAATACATCGTGAGCCGCCGCCGCCTGGGCGAAGCCCATCACATAGAAAACAGCGGTAGCCACCAGCGCCGCCAATACAATCCACGAGACGTACACCGCCGCATTGGCGGGTAGCCACCTGCGCAATCGTTCCCACATCTGTGATCACTTCCTCCTGATAGTGTTAATGTGCCGTATGGAGGGTCGATACTTAAACCTTGTGTTACATAATGGCATTTGGTAACACACATCGGTGAGAACTGGGAGATATCGTATTAAGCGAAGGGCGACATCCGCTAAGCGTAGCAGGGACGGAAGCTACAAAGAGCCGAGAAAGGGGGGTTTTGGCCTGGGATTTTTCACCATGGACGACTTCAACCTCGGGGGGAAAAGGGTATTGGTTCGGCTGGACATAAACTCGCCCATCGATCCCATCTCGGGCAGGATCCTCAATGACAATCGCATAAGACAGCACATGGCAACCCTCCGCGAGTTGAGAGATGCTAGGGTGGCGATCCTCGCCCATCAGGGCCGCGCAGGGAAGGACGACTTCGTTACTATGGAAGCCCATGCGGAGAGTCTCTCATATTACCTGGGCCGAGATGTGGGGTATGTGGATAGTTTGTTCGGGAAGACCGCGGTGGAGGCCATCAAGGGGCTAGACCCCGGAGAGTTCACGTTGCTCGAAAACACTCGGTTCTACTCGGAGGAGATCGTACTAATGGATGCCGAGCCCGCTAAGATGTCCTCGTCCCACATGGTGGGCACTCTGGCTCCGCTGGCCGACTTCTTCATCAACGATGCCTTCGCCGCGGCCCACAGGGCCCAGCCCAGCCTGGTGGGCTTTTGCGAGGTCCTCCCCAGCATCGCAGGTAGGGTAATGGAGAGGGAGGTGGAGATGCTGGAGAGGGCGATGCATAGTGAGGAGAGGCCCAAGATCGCGATTCTCGGGGGAATGAAGGTCGACGACTCGGTCGCCGTGGCGCGCCATATGCTCTCCCAAGGCATTGTCGACAGAGTTCTCACCGCAGGCGTGGTCGCTAATCTCTTCCTCTGGGCTGAGGGCAGGAAGCTCGGAGAGGTCAACGAGGACTTCCTCAAGAAGGAGGTCCCAGCGTGCGGAGCCGTGCTCCAAGGTGCGAGGGACCTCTTGAAGAAGTACCCGGATGAAATATTCGTACCCGTGGACGTGGTAGTGAACGTAAAGGGCGAGGGAAGGACCCTGTCCAAAGAGAACCTGCCTTCTGAGTACCCCATCCAAGACATCGGGATAGACACGATCGTCCGCTACCTTGTCGAAATTTCAACGGCGCAGGTCATCATACTGAATGGGCCCGCAGGTGTCTTCGAGGTGGAGGAGTTCTCGGTTGGCACCAGGGAACTCTTCTTGGCGGTGGCCAAGTCGAAGGGCTTCAAGGTGATAGGCGGTGGGCACACGGTCACGGCTGTGGAACAGCTGGGAGTCTCCCAGCAAATGGATCATGTAAGTACTGGTGGCGGCTCCCTGATCACATATCTGGCAGGACAACCATTGCCCGTTCTGGATGCCCTCCACAGGTCTAGAGCCAGGTTCAAAGAGGTCGGGCCTGGGGGCTAGTCAGCAACCATGACCTGCCCTGAGGGAGAGAATCTCTTTCAATTCGAATCGGGGAATCGAGGATTGCACATGCTCCTGACTGGAGAGGGTATGGAGCCAGTAGCATGATAAGGCGAGATTTAGGGAGATAGCGGAGCTTCTGATGGACTCACGGGAGTACGGAAGGCTCTCCACTATCAGCTTAATTTTCAACGGCTGAGAGAGACGAGACTTCCGCAAAGGCCTTACCACGGGAGGGCGATTGACACTCGGTCATCCCATGCAAGAAGCGAGAGTAGCCATCATAGGCGCGGGACATATAGGCAGCGCCCTGGTCCGTGGCTTCCTTGAGACGGGTAGGTGCAAAAGGGAGCATCTCATGGCGACTATCCCGTCGGAGGAGAAGGCCCAGCAATTACGAGAGGAGCTAGGGATTCAGGTGGAGAGTGACAACAGGAAGGCCTGCGGGTGGGCTAGAGTCATAGTGTTCTGCGTGAAACCCCAGGTCATGGCCTCCGTTCTCCAGGAGGTGGCCGATACCGTCTCCGAGGATAAGCTTGTAACGTCCGTGGTTGCGGGCATTCCTACCCAGTTCATCGAGGGATGCCTCGGGAAGCAGGTGGGCGTCGTGCGTCTCATGCCGAACATCGCTGTACTGTCCCGTCAGGGAGCCACGGGCATGTGCCGCGGCCGTTTTGTCCGGGATGAGGATGTGGAGTACGTAAGGAACCTCTTCTCCAGCGTCGGTATGGTGATGGAAGTGAGCGAGGACCTGATGGATGCCGTGACTGGCCTGAGCGGGACGGGTCCTATGTACATCTTCCAGGTCATAGAAGGGCTGTCTGACGCCGGCGTAAAGGTGGGACTGAGTAGGGAGAAAGCGTACGCATTGGCCGTGCAGACAGTCCTGGGGGCAGCCCTCATGGCTCGTGATCTGGGAGAACACCCAGGTCAGCTGAAGGACCTGGTGACTTCGCCCGCCGGCACTGCGATCTCAGCCCTTCACCTCATGGAGAGGAGCGGTTTTCGGGCGATTCTGATGGACGCTGTCGAGGAAGCGGCGAGGAGATCGGCTGAACTGGGAAAGTTGCACACGCTCGGGTCCTCTGACTGAACACTTATGGGGGACGACACCGGCAGTGTGAATATCGGACTTTTGGCCATGTTTTCCTCACTGATAACTCGGTCGGCAATTTCTCAATCGCTCTCGCCGGAATCTCCTTCGATTGGCTTGGGAGGCGCAGACTCGGAGGA
>JAJISG010000179.1 GCA_022848835.1 Thermoplasmatota archaeon
CTTCAGCCCATGTGAGTCCACCATCTCCCATTCCGGAGTCAACCCCTCTACGTGGAACATGTTGATGTCGCTGCTAGTAGCCAAGGAGGCTCCCAGGGCCTTCAGCTCGTCCTCACTCCCCTTGAGTCCCTCGATGAGGGGGACTCCACTACCGAGCCTCTTCCCCAGGTGATGCCCCAGCAACGAGTACTCGTAGCCCTTCACAGGCGTCATCACCTCAACTCGAGCTGTCGCTCGCCTGTTCTCCTCCAGGTGGAGACCGTAGTTCGGCGTCCATCCTGTGATTGCCGATGCAAGGGCCGAGGGACCCCCCTCCCTGTTGGTTCTGGCGCCCAGGATAGAGTTCGCAAAGATGACCGCTGAGGATTCGGCCCAAGCCAGGTGTTCCCCCACCTCCGGGCGGTTGCCAACCTGGTAGGGGATACAACTCCAGGTCTCCTCTATCCCCCTCCTCTTGTAAGCCTCAGCAATCCGGACCTGCTTTGAGGCGAACTCCTCCGGGATGCCGATCTCCCGCCAGGCCCGTAGATCCATTCCCAGGGGGTTTACAGTCGTGCGTACCTTCGCCCGGGCGGTCTTGGAGAACTCCGCCAGGAATTCCAAGCCTGCTTCCCCAATGATTTTGTAGCTGGCGCCGGAAACGTGAACGGAGGTTACCTCTATCAGGCCATCCGCCCCGTAGATGTCTCCAAGTGCCACCAAGAGCTCCATCGCCTTTCTCTCAGCGGGGGTACCCTCTGTCAGCAGGTTCTCCTGGCCCGGTTCCAGATGCGTCGCTCTAACCTCCCTGGAAGTATAGTTGAGCGGCCTCTATGGCCCTCCTTCTTCGAGCAGGGTAAGCCGCCACTTTCCCCCGGAGGGCTATGACATCGCCACGTTCTACCACCCTGATCCTTCCCTGATAGGCTTCCTGTTTGTCAAATCTTAGGTGAATCCGGCATCGCCTGTCAATACTACGCTCCAAGCTCTGGACGATGGCATCCAGATCCCCTGCCTCTTCTACCCTATCCCAGAAGGACCTTATGGCTCTAGCCTCCTTTATCGAGGCCTTGAAGATGGTGATGGGATTACCATGGAATCCCTTGACCCTCGTTACCTCTGGCTTCTCGACCCCGCTTACAAACGTGAAAGCAAGCAAGACCTTCTCCTCATCTTCCGTCGCATGACAGTGGACCCTGAACTCGAGGTGGTGAAACATCCGACTACCCAAAGATCTCTTGAAGGAGCTCCTTGGCTTTCTCCCTGAACTCCTCCAGGGAACCCTCATTCACGAGGATGTATTCCGCCAGGGCGATGACCTCGCCTAGGCCCCACTTCAACTCTCTCCGGTCCCTTACCTGCAGTTCCTCCTCATTCAGGATGTCGTCCCGTCTGCGCCGACTGGATATCCTCCTGTATCGGGTCTCTGGCGATGCGTGGATCGCTACGATCAGCACCTGATCGTCGAAGCTCTGTCGGAAGACGGCAATCTCATCGAAACTCCGTATGCCATCTATGACCATTCGCTCTCCAGAAATCCGCTCGAGTGTCCTCCTCGCCCATATACCCGGACCGTGAATCTTCCTCTCGCGATGAGCCATACGTCCAATGCCCTCGTCCGTCGAGTTGATGCCTCTCGTGGAAGCCTCCTCCCTCACTACGTCCCCCATCCTGATGACGGCAAGCCCTGACTGTGATGCCATCTTGAGGAACTCCTCCTTCCCGCATCCAGGCATTCCCGCGATGCATAGGACAATGCCGCGCCGCATGCAGGGTTCGTAGCT
>JAJISG010000018.1 GCA_022848835.1 Thermoplasmatota archaeon
GCCTCTGCCTCCGTCAAGCCACGGGACATCAGATAGTACAACACATCCTCGCTTATCTTCCCAACGGTGGCCTCGTGGGTGATGGTAGCATCGTCCTCCTCTATGTCCATATAGGGATAGGTGTCCGAGCGGGAGATGGGGTCAAGCATGAGGGCGTCACATCTTACGCTGGACTTGACGCCCGTCGCACCCTTCGCCACGGCTAGGTGTCCTCTGTACGTGACGCGTCCGCCGTTCCTAGACACGGACTTGCTGGTAATCCTGGACTGCGTGTCAGGAGCCAGATGAATCGCCTTGGCTCCAGCGTCTTGGTGCTGATTCTTGCCGGCAAAGGCCACTGAGAGAATCTCGGCCTTAGCCCCCTTGCCAACCAGGTATACCGACGGGTACTTCATGGTCAGGGCACTGCCTATGTTGGCGTCCACCCACTCAACGGTGGAGTTCTCATAAGCGTAGGCTCTCTTCGTGACCAGATTGTAGACGTTATCCGACCAGTTCTGGAGCGTGGTGTATCGCACCTTGGCCCCCGGCTTGGCTATGACCTCCACTACTGCTGCATGGAGGGAGTTGGTGGCATATGTGGGCGCTGTGCAGCCCTCAATATAGTGGAACTGGCAGTCCTCCTCCCCGATGATGAGTGTCCTCTCGAACTGCCCTGTGTTCTCCGCGTTGATCCTGAAGTAGGCCTGTAGGGGCTGATCTATCTTGACTCCCTTGGGGACGTATACGAAGCTGCCACCACTCCAGACAGCCGTGTTCAAGGCGGCGAACTTGTTGTCCTCCGGGGGGATAAGTGTCCCAAAGTACTCCTCGAAGATCTCGGGATACTCCTTCAGGCCAGTATCGGTGCCCATGAAGACCACGCCCTGCTCCTCAAGCTCCTTCAAGACGCTGTGATAGACGACCTCCGATTCATACTGGGCTCCCACACCAGCGAGGAATTTCCTCTCGGCCTCGGGGATACCCAGTCGCTCGAAGGTGCTCTTGATCTTCTCAGGGACGTCGTCCCAGTTCCGCTCCTCCTTCTCCGAGGGCTTGGCGTAGTAGCTCATGTCGTCGAAGCGAAGCTGACTCAGGTCTCCTCCCCAATCTGGCATGGGCCGCTCCAGGAAGTGCTTGTAGCCCCGCAGTCTCAGCTGCAGTACCCAGTCCGGCTCCTCCTTCCTCCTTGATAGATCCCTTACGAGATTCTCATCGAGGCCCTCGGGGGCCCTGTAAATGTACTCGATGTCGTCGCTGAAGCCGTACTTGCTGTAGTCCCTGTCATATGTCTCGTCTTCAATCTCCCTCTCAAGCGCCATGCTATATCACCTCAATAGTACTTTCATCCTTTATCCATTTATATCCCAGTTCCTCCAGCTTGGCCGCCAGATCGCTGCCCCCGGACTTGACGATCTTACCGCCAATCATTACGTGAACGTAGTCCGGGGTAACGAAGTCCAGTAGTCTCTGATAGTGAGTTATGAGTAGGATGCCATTCTCCGGACTGGCGAACTTGTCGATGGCCCGGGCCACCGTCTTCAGCGCGTCTATGTCGAGGCCGGAGTCGCTCTCGTCCAAGATGGCGATGCTGGGCCTGAGGACGAGCATCTGGAGGACCTCTGCCCGCTTCTTCTCCCCTCCCGAGAAGCCGTCATTAAGGTACCTGGCGCCAAAGCTTGCGTCCATATTGAGGGTGTCCATCCTCTCGTCTACGTACCCGAAGAACTCCGCGACCTCCAACTCCTCCTCTGGATGCATCCTCTTATAAGCGATGTTCAGGAAGCTGCCCAGCTTCACACCGGGCACCTCCATGGGATACTGGAATCCTAGGAAGAGACCACGCTGGGCCCTCTCGTTGGGTGCCAGCTCCAAAATGCTCTCGCCATCGAGGAGGACATCCCCCTTGAAGACTTCGTACTTTGGATGACCCATCAAGACGTGGGAGAGGGTAGACTTGCCACTGCCGTTGGGCCCCATGATAGCGTGAATCTCGCCGGACTTGACAGTAAGGCTCAGGCCTCTGAGGATCGTCTTTCCCTCAACGCCCGCGTATAGCCTTCTTATGTCCAGCACAGTCATCTCGGTGGTCTCCCGAGGCTCCGTCACCCCACCATGGGTAACAATAACGGCGTAATATATAAGTGTGGTTGCATGGGTTCGCTGACTGAGAAAACGCGCATGGTTAAATCATGCGCGCACCTATGAATAAGAGTGGACCTTGGTGATCTGAGAGGGCGGCAGTGGTGCGAATACGCCGTTCCGAAATTTCTGCCAGCCCTTAGAGCCGACATAGTCCTCAACCTGGCTCAGCGCCATGGTCTGAGTCAGAGACAGATAGCCGCGAAATTGGGCCTTAGCCAGGCTGCCGTCAGCCACTACACCACCTGTAGGCGGGGTAACGGTAGTGTCATGAGAATATATCCGGACCTCTCAAAATACGCGGAGAAGCTTGCAGGCCGAATCAGTCGTGGACTCTCGGGGGCGAGACTAACGGCCGCCCTGTGCGGAGTCTGCACCTCTTTCCGTCAGGGTCAGGGAATCGGGCCCTGCTTCTGCATCTATGAAGGGGTCTCGAAGCCCGACTTTCTGTCGAGCCTTGGCGATGGTATCGGCTTTCCGAGGCAGCCCTGTGAGACCTTCGTAGTCCAAAGGCTCCTCCCACATATCCGGTCGGGAGTGGCCCGATCCCTGTCTGGAAGGCTCAGCCAGGAGAAGGTAGCCTCTGCCTTGGGGGTGAGTCAGCCCGCCGTAAGCCAGTACGTGGCCAGCGGGAGAGGGGAAGGTCAGCTGGAGAACGACGTCCCAGCCCTTAGGGAGGATGTTGAAAACTTGACCGAGAGGCTGGAGGAGGGTCTCTCTCCAGAGGATAGGAAGAGCTCTATCTGCCGGATCTGTGTTGATTTCAGGAGAGGAGGCCTTAGCCAGGCCGGCTCAGGATAGATACCAGTTCCTATCGTTCTCCAAGCCGCACGATGTGTGAACCGATGGGGGGGTAGGGGACCGCCCTGTGCCAAAGCATTAAGTACGTCCCGTCCTCATCGAAATGAGGAATCGCTATGGGACAGAAAGGGAGGGAGATCGTCGGTCCAGAGGTGAATGGCATCATATCACTGCTGAACCAAGCCGTTGCCGCTGAGGCCTTGGCAGCCTACCGGTACCTCTACCTCTCCAGGTGGGCGGCAGGGATGGAAGCGGCTGAAATTGCGGAGGCCTTCACGAAGACCTCCGAGGAGGAGTGGCAGCATATGTCTCGGCTTATGGATAGGATTGTCGAGTTGGGAGGGCGACCCCTGACCCGTCCCTCCGAATGGGAGAACGGCTCCTATGCGAAGTTCCATGAGCCACCCAGGGACCAGACAGACCTTAAGACCATGGTGGTAGATAGCCTCGCTGTGGAGAGGGTCGCCATCGAGTTCTACCGGGACCTCGTTCGGAAGACCGAAGGGAAGGATATGGTCACCTACCTGCTGGCCATGGAGCTCCTGGCGGACGAGGTCAAGGACGAAGAGTTCTTCGAGAGTCTCCTGAAGGGCTGGAAGTAGGACACGGCAAGCCCTCCCTCTCTTGTCACGGAAGGATTAAGTAGATTCCGGACGAATAGGTTATGTTACCATGGGCAGAAAGGGTACGGACATTGTTGGAGAGAAGGCCTCCGAGATTGTGAAACGACTGAACCAGGCCCTCGCCGCTGAGGCGCTGGATGCCTACAGGTACCTCTACCTCTCCAAGTGGGCGGCAGGCCTCGAAGCCCCCGAGGTTGCCGAACTCTTTCACCGCATCTCTGAGCACGAATGGCAACACCTCGGCGCCTTCATGGACAGGATAATTGAGCTTGGAGGCAGGCCGATGGCGCGCACCACCGACTTTGAGAAGCTCTCTTATGCCGACTACATGGAGCCTCCGAAGGACAGAGCAGCCCTCAGGAAGATGGTGGAGGACAGCCTCGTGGGCGAGAGGAAGGCCATCGAGTTCTATAATGATCTTGCAAGTTTCTGCAGGGACTCCGATCCCGTGACCTACCTTCTGGCCTCTGAGGCACTGGCCGATGAGGTCAAGGATGAGGAAGACCTGGAGAACCTTCTATAACGCGGACTAAGTATCGGCCCTCCCTAGGCGAGTTTGGCTGACAAAATACTTAATATATAACGGCGTTATGAACCTACTAAAGGGTGTGAAGATGCCATCCCAACTCGACATAATCGACCTCCATGCAGGTGTGGAAGGCAAGGAGATTCTGAAGGGCATAAGCCTCCCCGTACCCCAGGGTGAGATTCACGCCCTTATGGGACCCAACGGCTCGGGAAAGTCCACCCTCTCCTATGTAATCCTGGGGCACCCCAAGTACGAGGTGTACAGCGGGAAGGTGCTGCTAGATGGAGAGGACGTTCTCGAGATGGACACCGACGAAAGGGCCCGGAAGGGGCTCTTCCTGGGCTTTCAATACCCGCTGGAGATTCCAGGGGTTCGACTCTCTAGCTTCCTGGAAACATCCCTGAGGTATCTCAAACCAGGCCTCCTCAACGGGGAGGACTTTCACGATCTTCTGAGGGACAAGAGCCAGATGCTCAACATCGAGGAGAGCTTTCTTGAGAGGTCGGTCAACGAGGGCTTCTCAGGAGGTGAGAAGAAACGAGCCGAGGTATTGCAGCTGGCCCTGTTCGAGCCCAAACTCGCGGTCATGGATGAGACAGACTCTGGCCTGGACATCGACTCCCTCCAGGTCGTATCGTCTGCCATCAACGCCGTGGCCGAGAGAGGCACAGGCATCCTACTCGTCACTCACTATCAAAGGATTCTGCGGTATGTCATTCCCGACAAGGTCCACGTCTTGATGAACGGCAGGATAGTGAGGACCGGGGGTAAGGAACTCGCCTTGGAGCTGGAGGAAAAAGGCTACGATTGGCTGAGGAAGGTTAAAGGATGAGCTGGGCCTTTGTACTCTGCCTCCCCCTGTTGGCGGCGAGCGGTTCTGAGGCTGCCCGCCCCTATTCAGGAGGAAGGAGGTGCCGAGATGGTGGCTAAGGTAAAGGAGAGTAGCGACATAGACGTGGAGAGGCTGCGAGAGGACTTCCCAATCCTGGCTCGAGAGGTTCACGGCAAGCCCTTGATCTACCTCGACAGTGCCGCCACATCCCAGAAACCCATCCAGGTCATCGAGAAGATAGATGAGTACCTCAGGTCGTACGCAGCGAACGTCCACAGGGCCATATATCAGATTGGGGAGCAGGCCACGGAGGAGTTTGAGGACGCTCGGGAGAAGGTAGTACGCCTGATCAACGCCG
>JAJISG010000180.1 GCA_022848835.1 Thermoplasmatota archaeon
CCTCTACGAGATCGTGATCTGGGAGGATGGTGTGCAGGTGAGCGATAAGACCCTTTACTACTTCCAGGCCGTGCACCAGGAGGCGGATGTGGTCCCCGAGAATGTGGATGCCATCAGGGCCATGATGGAGATTGAGGCGGACAAGAAGGTGAGCATCAGGAAGACGGACCTCTCCCTGGGGATTCCGACAGCCTTCGGATAGTCTTGGTGGCCCCTCGTAGGACGCCCATGAAGGCGTAGAACTCCCACTTGGAGGGGATTGCCCTACCCATGAGCCTGCGAAACATCACCGTCGTCCTCCTTCTCTTGTGCTCGGGATAGTTGATGGCCGTGAGGAGCTCCCCCAACGCATGGAGGAGCCTCTCCTTCTCAAAGCCTGATGCCTCTCGGGGCCGCTCGCCATTGATGGAGGCGGCCGCTTTGTGGAGCTCGTAGAGGATGACCGTGGCTGCATGCGAGATGTTCATCACGGGATATTCAGGGCCGCACGGAATGTTCACCAGGATGTCCACGCTGTCCAGCTCCTCGTTATAGAGGCCGTAGTCCTCCCTGCCGAGGAGGATGGCGACCCGGCCATCCATCGAGGTGACCTTGGGCACAAGCTCCCAAGGCGTCAGCGTCTGGCGATGGAAGGCCTTCTCCCGCTTGGTGGCGATGCCGGTGGTGCCGACAGTGATATCCGCCCTCTTGAGAGCCTCTTCCAGCTCGGTGACAGTACTGGCGGCCTCCAGGAGTGGACGACCGTGCTTGGCTCGCCTGTAGGCCTCGTCCCCCAGGTTGCACGGGTTCACCAGGACCAAGTCGCTGAACCCGAAGTTGGCCATCGACCTGGCGATGGCGCCCACGTTCCCCTCCACTCGTGGCTCTACGAGGACGATGGTGAAATCGGGCATCGCTCTGTGTAAGCTTCCTTCTGTAATCATTCTTGTCATGCGAGGTCTGCCTACTCAGGCCCTCTGAGAAGGGTCTCCATGTCAGAGGTAGTAGAGGGTGTAGTAGAAGTATGCCATGTAGGCTCCTACCCCAATGAGGACCAGAGCGCTTATGAGCCTCACGTAGGGCACCACCCGACTCATGCTGTTGGCGAAGTAATCCCTAGAGGTGGAGACCGCTAGCGAGAGGAATATCATCACAGTCCCCATTCCCAGGGAGTATACAAGGAAAACCAGGATGCCCTGGAGGAAGCCCTGAGTCAAGAGGGCGCCGGTGACAACGACCAGGAAGATGGGGAAGGTGCACCCGAGGGAGACCAGGGCGTAGGCAACCCCGTAGAGATAGAAGGAGACGGAGCCTCCGACCCTCGGAGCCTTGATGGGGAGGCTGAAGCGCAGCCTGTGGGTCGCTAAGAGGATGGCTCCCAGGATCATAAGGAGAATACCCATGCCCAGACCGAAGAGCGGTATGGCCTGGGCCAAGAAACGGGAACCGACGAAGCTCAGGAGGCCGCCGAGGGCGCCGAAGATGGATAGGATGCCCAGTAGGGTCAGCCCACCGAAGAGGAAACCCTGACCGGGGCCCGCCTGCCCAGGTCGAGCTTCCTGACCCAGATAGTAGGATATGTAGGCGGGCAGCATGGGGAACGCGCAGGGGCTGAAGAAGGAGATCACCCCAGCACCGTAGGCGAAGCTTAAGAGGACCGGGTCCGCCATCTACAGGACCTCGTCGATGGCCTGGATCAGCACGTCGGCAGTGGTTTCCCCCGACTTGGTCCAGACTACCCTACCCGCCCTGTCGAGTAGGATCTTGAAGGGCGGAAACTGGATCTCATACTCAACCACTAGGGACAGGGTATCGTCCGGAACGCCGAAGGTCCAGTCGGAGCCCCAGCGCTGCTGGAAGTCCCTCAGATCCTCAAGTGTCTCTCCAAAGCCAGGCTGGTTGGCCCAGATGCTGAGGGAGATGACCTCGACGTCCAAACCTCGAACGGCCTCCCTGAAGGATAGTAGATCTGGCATCTCCGCGTTGCATGGAGGGCAGTTGGCCGCCATCAGGTCCACGAGGACGACCTTTCCCCTGAAAGGGGAGTCGGAAGTGCTGTAATGACGCCCGTCGACACCCGTAAAGCCGATTTCCACGGACTCCCCGACTGAGGAGGGCATTATGAGAGGGCTCGACAACACCACTGTTATGATTATTGTCAGGAGGACCGCCATGATGGCGAGCGTTATGGCGAGGCCTCTTCTGTTCCCAGACCTAGGTTTTCGCTCTGGTCTGGATCTAGGCTCTGGCGCGCTTCGTCTTCTGCGGGCCATACGATCTCCCCACCCTTGCTTACGGCAGTAATTCCACATCTACATGCCGTACCACTGTTGAAGGTGTCCCTGGTCCCATGGGCTGCGGGACAAGGGACCTGGTGAAGAGAACTCGCCTTCGCCGACGCCCCACATTCGATCCTCGATACGGAGCAATGCTACCCAGGAGTCTCCGCGTAGCAGCTCAGTCCTCCTTCTCTTCCACAATGGCTCCGCGATGACCACCGCGAAGTGAGGCATCGCTTTATGTAAGCCTCCACTCTCTAGACGTCTCCGCCATGAGATGGGCCTTCAAGCTCGCCTACATCGGGCACAGGTTCCACGGATTTCAGAGGCAGCCCGACCTGCAGACCGTGGAGGGCGACATCCTTGAGGTCCTGCTATCCAAGGAGATCATCGACGACCCCCGCCAAAGCGGTTTTCAGAGTGCGAGCAGGACGGATAGAAACGTCAGCGCCTTGGGAAATGTCAGCGCCTTCGACTCACCTGTCGATGGCAGAAAGATCATAGCCACTCTTAACGCCTCCTTGACTGATATCTGGTTCTACGCCTACACTCGTGTTTCATCGAGGTTTAGTCCCAGAAAGGCGGAGGAGCGGTGGTACAGGTATCACTTCCCGGGAGAGCTTCCGATAGAGGAGCTGGAGGATACTGCAGGGCTATTCGAAGGTAGGCATGACTTTCGAATCTTCTGTAAGGGAAGGACGACGGGCATCTGCGACGTCAGGGAGGTCCGCCTCACGAGACTGGGGGATCGGACGATTCTCGACATCCGGGCTGACCGATTTCTTTGGAACATGGTCAGGCGGGTAGCCGGCTGCCTGCAGATGGTGGCGAACGGGGAGCTGGAGCAGCACGAGGTGGAAGGAGCCTTAGGTGGCAACCCCATATCCATAAGGCTCGTCCCCCCGGAATATCTCTGGTTGATGGATGTCTCCTACGCCTTTCCTTTCCAGCCCTTCCCCACAATCAAGGTTCGGGAGACCATCCTGAAATCGATCGAGGAGAAGAAACACCAGGTAAGATTTCTGTCTGAACTTCTTCAGAGAATGGGTGAACCAAGAAGGTCTCGCGGGGCTATCAGACCTGAGTCAGGTCTGAAACGGAGGCGTTAAATACGGAAGCAGGGTTCTATTCTGGGGGAAGGAACCAGATGGTGAGACTCACCCCAGTCCTGATCCTTGGCTTCGTGCTGTTTATCTTCTTTCTACTCCTTCCCGCGGCTCAAGCCACGGATGGGGCCGTGGCAAGTATCGAGATGGGGGACGCGGCTGAGCTATATGTTACGCTAAGCTCTGATTTCGCCATAGTGGAGGCGGGGCGGTCTATGCCCGTCGTGGTAGAGGTGTACGACCCCCACGATATACCCTTACCGGGCGTCGTCGTCCATCTCAGTTCGACCTCTGGGAGCGTGGAGCCCAGCCAGGTAAGGACGGACAGAGCAGGACGGGCCACCTTTGCATTCCAATCCGAGGCAGGTGAGACGAGAAAGGACGTAATCTCTGCGTGGGTGGAGATTGACGGATCCATAGAGGGTTATCATGAACTGCGAGTGAAGGTGGTGCAGCTTCCTCCACCGCCAATCTATTCCAGGACAGAGGTGATATCGGTGGGCATCGCCTCACTGATCCTCGGGATCGTAGCCAAAACAGAGGTGGGAAAGTATGCCCTCTTGAACTTCTTCACATTCCCACTCTACGTCCGGCTGAAAAGGGAACAGGTATTGGACCACTTCGTGCGAGGGCAGATCTACGGTTTCGTTCGTACCACCCCCGGAGCCCACTACACAATGATTAAGAATGCTCTCAAGGTGACCAACGGCACCCTATCTCATCACCTCAAGACCCTGGAAGTGCAGGGCTTCATCACCTCCAGGAGAGATGGGGTGTTCAAGAAATTCTACCCGGTGGACTTCGAGATTGAATCAAGGGGCAAGGGCATCAGGCTTAGCGACTTGCAGGTTAGGCTCATGAATAGACTCAGACCCGGTGGTGATGAGG
>JAJISG010000181.1 GCA_022848835.1 Thermoplasmatota archaeon
GACCCAGGGAATGAGGTGACCCACATGAACTTGGCTGGAGGGCCCCCTGCCGGTGTAAAGGTAGAACTTGTATCCCTTCTCATATTCATCCAGTATCCAGTCCATATCTCGATGGGAGTAGAAGACAACCCGAGTTAGGAGGGGGTGGATCTCTCCCGCGAGAGACCTGATCCGTTCGAGTAAACCTTCGTCCACCCGCTGAGTACCGAAGCGGTCGATGAGCTTGTTGTAGTCAATCTCCCCCCTGACCTCCCAAGGGGTCACCACGAACTCCTCAGCCATTCTGGAACTACATGGCCGGGCCTTTAATCAAGGTTCCCCATGAGCATGTACAATAACGCTGCAGTAGATCTGGCACATCCCACCACTAGACCATGATGGCGTGCCTGTTCCTCATATCTTCCTCTACCTGTCCTAGCTTCGTCATGAGAAGGTAAACGAGACCATCCAGAAAGAGGAACGCCGCGTTCTCGAAGAGCGTTCCGAGCGGGGCGTATCTGGAGGCCTCTTGATCCCTCGTCACTCGCAAAGGTAGAACGAGGCTTGACGCGTGGGCGAGCTTGCTTCCCGGATGAGCGATGATGGAGAGGACCTCTGCACCAACGCGGCGAGCTATGTTGGCTGTCTGAATGGCAGACATGGTCTCTCCCGTCTGTGAGACGATGATGACCAGATCCCTCGGCTCCACAAAGGGCGTGATTGTCTCCCCTATGAAGAAGACTCGAAGACCCAGCTGGACCATCCTCATGGCGAAGGCCTTGCCCACGAGCCCCGAGCGACCCACTCCATATACGAAGATCTTGGGGGCCGACGCTATCAGGGCCACGGCCTGATGTATCCGCTCCTCATGCTCCTCCTGCAGGACTTCGGAGACGTGGTCGAGGATGTACTGGGTAGCTTTCCTGAAGCTCAAGCCGGCTCCACCGCCCCATGTTTGAGGACCTTGGCCACTCGCCGCCCCAGAAGCCTCTCTAGGATGACCTTCATATACATGGCGTCGTGCTCCAAGAGAGGAGATGAGGAGATGATGGTGATGTCGTAGTCCCCCCCAAGGAGGCACTCCACAAGGGGTTCGAATCGTAGATCGCCCCGCTTGATAGGAGTGTAACGGCGCTCATTCCCCCCCTGATGCTCCACGCCGGAGAAGTGGGTGTGAAGGCGACCGTCGGTGTGACCCTTCGCCCGATCCAACAGATCCTCGAAGGCCGAGGCGTCTCGGAGACTCCCCCCCTCTCTCGCATGGGCATGGGCAAAACTGATAACGGGCTGGACGGTCGGGACGGCTTCACATATGCTCATGATCTCCTCAATGCTGCCGAATACTTCCTGACGTCCGCTGGTCTCAAGGCCTATCCGGGGTTTCAGTTTGTGCTTCAGAAACCACTCCGAGATCTCCCTGACCTTCCTGGTAATCCTCGTCAAGGCCTCCTCCTTCGAGAGGCTTCCATAGAGACCCATGTGTGTCGCGACGATGGTCGCTCCCAGATGGTGGGCGATGGTCCCTCCCCAACGGATGCTATTGATGCTCTTCTGGCCCAGGTCGCCCTCACCCGCTAGATCCATGTAATAAGGGGTATGCAGGGACATCTCCACGTCCAACTCTCTCGCCAGCTTGCCAAGGTACTCGAGATGCGCATGATCACGAGCTATGCTGCCGATGAGTATCTGGAGACGATCCCCCTGTTCGATGACCACATTATGGTCGTGGATGATCTGTTCCTGTTCCCCCTCTCGCCTCAGGGCGACGACCAGCTCCTCGGGCAGCGCACGCGGGGTCAGACCCACTTCATCCTCATTCGGATACCTCTCGATGATGTTGACCCTGACTAGCTGGACCTCCATAGCTGTCAGCCCGAGGTTGTGGACATCCTCTATCCCGGCTTCCAACGTACGGCCCTTGCAGGAGAGAGGTATCCCAGCAGGGCCAAAACGTATCATGTAGCACCAGCGCCCTTTTTGCCATTTATCCAGAGGCGTGGCATATTAATACTTTGGGGTGGTGGATGGTCATCTCACGATTCACACGCGAGGGAGGTGATCCCAGTGTCGGGGCGAATCGTGTGTCTAGAGTGAAACCCTCTGGGGTGAGATGGGCTTGTTCCAGAAATCGCGCGATTTGTGACGCGGTAGGCCTTTCACAGATGAGGAGGGGACGCAGTCCAAAATCCTTAGTAACCCCAGTTCTACTCCCCACTTGAGTTCGTGGACGGTCGATCTTCGCTACTCAATCAAGAACTCTTATATATTGAGAGGGTATAACAGCGTAATAGGTGAGGCGATCATGGAAATCTTCCTCACGGAAGCTGCATCCCAGAAGATTAGAACCCTGATGGAGAACGACGGCGACAATCACTCCTATCTCAGGGTATTCGTCAGTGGTGGCGGATGCTCTGGTCTGAGTTACGGCATGACATTCGAGGAGATGGAGGAAGAGGGAGATCGTGTCGTGGAGAGCAGTGGAGTGAAGGTGCTGGTGGACGAGTTCAGTGCTCCCTATCTCAAAGGCGTCGAGGTCGACTACCAGGAGAGCTTGATGGGCACTGGGTTCGTCATCAACAACCCCAATGCCAAGAGTTCCTGTGCCTGTGGCCAGTCCTTCAGCGCCTGACCCGGGTCAGTCCTTCAAGGCTTGGGGGATTTTCAGTTCTCGTGAGATCGGCGCTGCCTTCAATCGGTCAGGCTACTGTACCACTCTTTGATGACATCCAGGGCCTCTATGCCCACTCCAAAGGTTTCCCTACACCGCTCCGGATTGTCGAGATGTGAATCCCATTCACGAACCTCGGAAAAGAAGCGAGTGGCTGTCGTCAAGTCGAGACCCTTTTCCCCCAAGGAAGCGATAAGGTCCTGTAGAGACATCCTTTTCGAGATTTCTGGGTCTCGATGGGCCACTGTGGCCGCAGATAGGATCGCCCCCTTCAAGAAGATGCCAACAAGTCTGACCATCCCCGACAGAGCACTGTCGGGCTTGTCCACGAACCTGCCGATCAGGGAATCTATGTAGCCCTCATACTCCCTCAGGTTCTCATGGGCCCTCTCCATGTGCTCCTCCGTTGAGGCACTGTCGTCGATTGACCCGCCGTACACGACCCGGTACGTGCCGGGCAGAGGCCTTGACCAGTCCTCCGGATATTTGCTGGCGTCTATGAAGTAGATCTGGAAGCTGCTGACTCCATGCCTCTCGGGTCGGAGATCCCCTATCCCGCGTTGGAACCTGATGGCCTGCTCCAGCTGAGGCACTCTCTCTGAACGCATGTATCGCGACGAGACGTAGACGTGAACGTCGAGGTCGGAGAACCCTGGGATGAAATCCTCTGTCAAGGCAGAACCCTTGAGGATAATCGAACTGACACCTCCCTCGAAGGCCTGAAGGGTCGCCTCCTTGATCCTCTC
>JAJISG010000182.1 GCA_022848835.1 Thermoplasmatota archaeon
GCGCCCACGCATAGTGTACCGTCTTAGCGATCGTGGCAAGGAGTTCGTCGGGCAGGTCGACACTCTAGTTCAGGACTATCACCAGGGTGTCCTGGCTGACTACCAGCAAAATCTGGATTTTCTGGAGGGTAAACTCGCTTCAGGGGAGGTGGATGAGGGTGTCTATCGGAAGCAACGGAGGTCCTTGGAGGCGCGCTATCGTAGGTTTCTGGAAGGGTAAGGGCCATGGGTTCAGGGCTGATTGCGGGGACTCGGAGAAGCCGTTCACGAGCGTTTTGAACTATTCCTCCTTAAGCCTCCCCTGTTTACTTTCATAAGGGGTGTCAAGCAACTCAACGATCAGGGCGGCTCTTACTTCACCAATCTTAGGGACTCTGAGTAGATCAGTCTCGGAGGCCGCCATTATCTTCCGAACGCTACCGAACCTCTCCAGTAACGCTCTGGAGAGAGTGTCGCCTATGTTGGGAAGTCCCTGTACGACGAACTCCTGCTGCTGCCTAACACTCATGAACTTGGGCTTGTGTCGGAGTCCGAACTCTCTCCCCGTCCGCTCCTGACGGCGGTACAGGGTTTCCAGGATAAGGGCTGTGTGGTTCTCGTCCGGTGAGAAGAGGACAGGAATTCCCTCTTCCAGGTGCAGAGATATGAAAGCTCCCCAGAAGGCCTTTGGATTTGCGTAGTGCTCAATGCGGGCTAGATCGCCTTCGACCAAGAGGAGCGCCTTTGGATAGGTCTCCCGCAACCTCGTGATCTGTTCGAAGAGTCTCTTCTTCATGATGGAGGAGAAGAAGTCGCCGATGGTCTTTCTCTCAACACCCACTTCCCCCACAATGTAATCTCCCGGGGCAATGGCCTTCCTAAGGAGTGGAATTCCGGCTTCCCGCAGCCTATCTTCGATTCCCCTCGGCTCGTGGACATCGACATAAAGCTTGGGAGAGGAGTCCATGAATTGTCAATCTGTAGGAGCTATATGAGATTACCCAGTTGGACCTGACTCAGCCACTGTCCATTGACTGGGGGGAGGGGGCTCCTCAGGCAAGACCACGAGATGTTGTCGCACGCTCCTGGGTTCGCGCCTCATATCATATCCAAGCTCTGCTGCGGAGCCGGCCATTGAAGGCGTGAGGCCGCAGAGTGCATCATTTTCCACGCATCTCCCTCGGCTGACTGATAGGGGAGAGTTGAAGTCAGCAAGTGTCACGGAGCAATCCGACAGCCTGTTGATTCTCCTCGAAGGAATTGTAGAAGTAGGGTGAGAGGCGGACCCTAGTACCTCGAGAGTCGATGATAACTCCGTGATCGGCGAGATAGGAGACCGCCTTCGAAGGATCTGGGTGCTCAATCATCACAATGCCCGTTCGAGATCCGGGTGGCGGTGCCCTGACATCAAGCCCAGCATCCTCAGCCCGCTCGATGAGGTCATCCGCCAGAGCGAGTGTCCGCTCTCGGATGCGGTCGGGTCCCACCTCCATGATGATGTCGAGGCCCGCATCGGCGGCGAAGACGGCAGCATTGGCAGGCGTTCCCACCTCGAACCTTCGAGCGTCTTCGCGGAAGGCAAAGCGGCGTGGGTCGAACTCAAACTGATAAGTGTTTCCGAACCAGCCGGTGAAGGTCGGGGTAAGCTGCGAGAGGAGGTCACGGCGTACGTACAGGAAGGCCAGGCCTGGTCCCCCGAGGAGCCACTTGAGAGAGCCGGAAATATACACATCGACCCCGAGGGAAGGGACGTCCACGGGAAGCTGCCCCGTGGCGTGATAGCCATCGACGATGCAGAGGGCACCCATTCGGTGGGCAATGCGGGCGATCTCCGTCACGTCCTGAATGAATCCGGTGGCGAAGAACACATGGGTTGTGGCCACAGCGACTGTCCTCTCGCTGACCGTTTCTTCGAAGGCGCTTGTTGGCATCGTCACTGTGTCCGGACCTGAAATGAGGTCCACCTCCACGCCCGGACGTACCATCCACTGGTAGGGAATCGTAGGAAAGTCAAGATCCGTCGTGACAACTCTGTCTCGATCGCGGTACGAGAGGGCGCTCGCTACGATTGACAGTGCGGAGGAGACGTTGGGCGCCAGCGCAATCTCCTCCCTAGCCGCTCCGATGAGTCCCGCATATTTTGCCGCAAGGGCGTCAATCGCATCCATCCATCGCTCGTGCCAGGCGGAAGCGCCCAGTTCATTCCAATCTCCCGTGAAACGCATGATGGCATCCTGGACCCGTGTGGACAGTGGGCCGAGGGAGCAGGTGTTCAGGTAGCTCTTCGTGCGAAAGATGGGGAACTCATCGCGGTAGGCTTCGAGATCCATTGGATCACGACCATGTGAAGCGTTCGACAGTACAAATCCTTTGTCCGCGGCTTGCCTCAGCCGAGATACTCTTCAAGCCGCTTCTGCGTTGTGACGAAGGAGTACAGCTTGCTTCTGTCGAGCCAGCTTAGCAGCGGGATTACGAGACGGTCCTTGAGAACCTCGAGGCTCTCCTCAAGGGTGGAGAATCTCCGTCCCTTTCCACGGAAGGCCTCCCGCGCCAACTCCCTGAATCGCCATACTCCCAGCGGAATCCACTCCTTGTGCACCTCTAGGAAAGTCAGGGCGATTGCCTGCCGCCTGATGGCGTGCAGATGTTCCAGTATAGGCAGTCTGACCGCGTGGTAGGCTCCCACCAAGTTGGTGGGATACCCCCGCCTCCCCCAGACCATCTCATGGTCCGCCGCAGGCGCGGATCCATGGCCCACCCACCCTTCCAAGGCTTCGAACATCCACGGCCCCGGAATCAGGAGGATCTGGACGTTGTTGGCCACCGCCTCGTGGCCGAAGAGCTGATATTCGCCTATCTCGGGGTGGTAGCGAACCTTGGACCTAAGCCTCTTGCCAAGGAGGTCATCGATGGCGGTGATACTCCACTCGGTAGGCACGAGCCGCCTCCTCCGGGACTGTCCAAGAAGTCCCAGACTCAGAATGCGGGCTATGTGCCTCTGACCGATGCCGTGGCTGTATAGATCCCAGCCTCCCTCCTCTGCCATTAAGTCCGTGTCAGATACCACGTAGTCGACCCTCCTGGCGACCTTGGGGTTCTCCGCCACCCTGAGGGCCTTGAAGGGTGCAGAGGGACCCAGAGGCGATCCCCGTGGCGAGAAGTACACCTGAAGGCCGGGCCTCCTGGTCAGTAGCATCTCCGTATAGACGGGAGCCGAGGCCATGGCGATCTCCTGCACCGCCTCCAGCACCGATCCTGGCTGCCTCGCGTCGTCGACCTTCACCTTCCTCTTCCCTCTCACCATAGACATCCTCAGCATGAGGATCTCTTGGAGGGATAGGTCGAGCCAGCTCTCCTCGGCATCCATGAGGGAGACATCCTTGTCAGTGG
>JAJISG010000183.1 GCA_022848835.1 Thermoplasmatota archaeon
GGTTTCCTTCCTCGCCTCGGAGGATTCCAGCTACGTAACCGGTGCGACAATTCACGTGAATGGGGGAGGGCTCATCGTCTGAGCCTATCCCTCAAGACTCCACTCCTTCCGTGAATCCAGTAGGTCCCGCAAGACACCAAGGCTCAGCTCTGTCGGGAGGGCAATAAACACGGCCGACACATGCTTGCACAGCAGGCCCTCGGGAAGGTTCTTCCGCCAATCCTCGCAGTCGTGCCTGAGAAGCTTACCACCCATATCGATCGTCACGCTATAGCGTCCAACTCTAGCCGTCATCGCCCCTCCCTCCGACCTCACCGTGAGGCCGCCTTTGGCGATCTTGCGTGCCCTCTCAATCCTGGGTCGACTGGAGAGCCTCTCGAGAAGGAGATCCAGCGAATCCCCTTCACCGGAGAACTCTTCGAGAGTCGTAGACCTGACCTTGACCCGGGCTGCCCTTCGAATGCCCTTTCGATACTCCCTCACCCGCTTCAAGGCCCTGCTCTGAGCAGGTGTCAGGGCTCCCAGCATCTCGAGAACCTCTAGACAGTTCTCGGGAGCGTAGCCGTGGAAGTGGTTGTTGAAGTACCCATACACAGTACTGGATCCGTCAGCCATATCTTTCAACCTGGGGACCCAGGATTCCAGGTCCTCCCTACCATATCGATAGTTGTACCATGGGTCGGTTCCGTGGCCGTGCCACCGGATGTAGGCTATCGTGGATGTTATGTGCACATCTGGTGGGAGAAGGGGCTCATCAACCACGGTGTAGGCAACCTTGTATTCTCTGAGCAGGTCAAACGCCTCTGGGCACATCCAACTCTCGTTGCGAAATTCTATGGCAAACCGGTATTCCAGCGGTATCGTTTCGAAGAACCTCCGGGTCCTCTCCTCGCTGAACCTGAGCCTGGGAGGAAGCTGCAGAAGAAGCACACCCAACTTACCCGAATCCAGAAGAGGCCTCATGAGTTGGCAAAAGCTCTCAAGGTGCTCGTCGGCGCCGCTCTCCACTTTGAGTAACCTGTCGTGAGTAACTGTCTGGGGGACCTTGGCGGCGAAGAGGAAACCCTCGGGAGAGTATCGAGACCATCCCAGCACCATACCCTCTGTAGGCGGTCGGTAGAATGTAGAGTTTATCTCGACCGTCTCGAAGACGCGCCCATAAGACGACAACTTGCTGCGGGCCCTCGACTTATAGAAGGGGCCTATCCACTCCTCATAATCCCAGCCAGAGCATCCCAGACGGATGTCTCCCATCTATGCTGAGAAAGGGAATCCTGCTACTTTATCGTTGGGTTGTGACTGAGGTATTCCCTTGTTTGCGTAGAGCAGTCGGAGACCGGGGCAGGACGAGAACCAGAACCATTGCCCAGATCGAATGGGTCGCTGCCCTTCGCTTTAATACGCTGGAGGGTGATACCAAAGGGGGATCATCCTGATTGAGGACGTCAGGGTAGGTACAGGTGGATGGGCCTACTTCAGTATACCCGGAATGGACTCTCTGGAAGCGTATTCAAGGGCCTTCAACCATGTGGAGGTGAATACCACTTTCTATCAGGTGCCCCCCAGCGATATGGTCAGAAGTTGGAGAGATAGAGTCCCCAAGGATTTCCAATTCGTCGTCAGATGCCACAGGAGCATCACCCACGCTCACCACTTTGACCCCAACAGCCATGTACTGAACCGAATGGCAGAGATGGCAGAGATCGTCCGCTCCCTCGGAGCCGACGCCCTGCATTTTCTCACGCCACCCACCTTCCAGTTCGAGCGCCAACACGTGGAGGACTTCACCACGCTCCTGGACTCCACCTCCCTGCAAGGCATAGACCTGGTGCTGGAGGCGAGATCCTATAGCGGGAGATCGATTCCACGCCTTCTGAAGAACCTGTTGGAGGACAGGGGAATAGTCCATTGTGTCGACCTCACGAAAGAGGAACCTCAGGTAGAATCCCCCCTTCTCTATACGAGGCTCTTCGGGAAGGGGTACCACACTGTCTACCGGTTCTCGGATGAGGATCTCGACGAGATCTACAAGAGAGGAACTTCGAGAGACTACAGAAAGGCCATCTTCACTTTTCACGGCGTAAGAATGTACTCCGACGCTGGCCGCTTTCTGTCCTATGTCAAGAAGAAAGGGCTTCCTGTCACTCAAGCCCGTGGGCAGAAGAGGCTCTTCTGAGCAGTTTCATCGCGCTGATCATCTCCAGTCTTCCCTAGTAGCGGAGACTGTTCTTGGTCTCCTTCTCCAGGGTGAAGGTGGCCTTCAGCTCCTCACTCATTCCGTTCTGCCTCCTGCCTTCCCTGAGGGGAGGCTTCAGGGGCAAGGTATCGAAGCACGGCCTCACCAACGGCCCACTCGTTGCGAGCCTCCTCCATGCGGTCCATGTAGGTCGGCAGGTTCAGGGCCTTGAGGTCCAGGCCAATGGCCTCACCTACGGCCCGTAGGTTCTCGCCGTAGCCTAAGCTAGCATCAACCAGGGCCGCAAGGTCTACAGTATCAGGCTCTATGCTCCTGCCCTTGAGGATCCTGCCTAGGCTTGCCACCTGGCACGCCTTGGGCATCCGTCTTACCGCTGGCCTTGCCGTATCGACACCCAGGTAAGAACCGTGCCTGAGCTTCTAAAATTTCTGAAATTCAGAAAAATTGTCCCCTCGCCCGCTGGCCCGGCTCCGGTGGTAAGCAGGGCCTCCGAGGCGGGCCCCCTCTCCCTATGGCGCTGCCGAGGAGGAATTGCGATACCATTAAAGCGTTGAGGTATTTCCACTGAGCCCGGAGGAGGTTTCGTGGCGGTGGATCCTCAGATGGACGAACTTCAAGCAGTAGTGGTCAAGGTTCTCGCCTGCTACGCAGGGTATATGAACACATGGAACATCGAGCTCGGTCTGCGGATGGGGTTGTTTGAGGCAATACGAGACAACCCCGGTATCACCGCCCGTGATCTTGCGGACACCCTCGGCTACGACCCGCTCTATACAATGGTCTGGTGCAACGCCACCTACTCCGGCGGGTTTCTCGAAGAATCGGGAGGGGGTTTTGTGCTCGCACTTCACATGGAGAGAATCCTG